>JBBSFO010000097.1:0-11456 GCA_038238655.1 Thermomicrobiales bacterium
CGTCCCAAAGACAGAGACGCAGACTGGAAAGCCCGCGCTACCCCACGAGTGCCTGACCTATTCCACCATCATTTGCGCGATGGGAACGCGGCAACCCTGGCTGGACGACGCGATGATGGCGTCGCAGATGACCGCTGCCTTGTAGCCATCTTCAAAGGTTGCGCCGATGGGGGCGACGTCGTGCGCGCCCGTGACCGCGCCGAGGAAGTGCGCGACCTCGTGCACGAAGAGATTTTCCCAGCCGATCATGTGCCCCTGGGGCCACCAGTACTTCCAGTACGGATGCGTGGCATCGCTGACGAGGACGGTCGTGAACCCCGTCGAGTTCTCCGGCTGCTGATCGGGCAGGTGGACTTCGAGTTCGTTGAGCCGTTCGAGATTGAAAACAAGACTGCCGTGCTCGCCGTTGATCTCGAAGACATTGTGATTTTTGCGGCCGAGCGCGAACCGCGAGGCTTCCAGCGTGCCGAGTGCGCCATTCTCGAACTCGACGACCGCCGCGAATGCGTCGTCCACATCCACCGTCTGCCGCTTGCCGTCGCTGTCCGTCCGTTCCGGGATGAACGTGCGCGTCACGGCGGAAACGGAAGCCACGTCGCCGACGAGAAACCGACCGAGGTCAATAATGTGCGCGCCGAGATCGCC
This sequence comes from Thermomicrobiales bacterium, assembly GCA_038238655.1. Taxonomy (GTDB): domain Bacteria; phylum Chloroflexota; class Chloroflexia; order Thermomicrobiales; family JALYUS01; genus JALYUS01. The sequence continues at coordinate 646 of JBBSFO010000097.1, forward strand.
GAGCACGCCACTCCCCGCGACATCCTTCTGCAGCCGCCAGACGATCGGGAAACTCGGATCGAGGATCCACTCCTGCAAATAGCGCGCGCGGAAGTGAAAGATCCGCCCCAGCGCGCCGGATTGGATGATGTTGCGCGCGTGGAGCACAGCGGGCGCGAAACGGTAGTTGAAGGCGCACAGGTGCTTGACGCCCGCCTTGTTCACCGCGTCGAGCATCTGCTTCGCCTCACCGGCGGTGCGACCGAGCGGCTTTTCGCAGATCACATGCTTGCCCGCCTCTGCCGCCGCGATGGACGGCTCGGCATGCTGATTGTTCGGGCCGCAGTTGTCAAAGACCTGCACCTCGGGATCATCCACAACCGCGCGCCAATCCGTCGTAGCGCGGGCAAAGCCGTAGCGCATGGCAGCGGTTCGCACCGCTTCCTCGGAACGCCCAGCGATGCTGACGAGTTTCGGCATGGCGGGCGGCGGCCAGAAGATATATGGCATCTGCTTGTAGCCGTTCGTGTGCGCCTTACCCATAAACGCGTAGCCGAGCATCCCGATGCCGATCTCCGGCATGTCGCGCATCTCCGCCGCATTGCCCATCGTCACAAACCCGACATCCTTCGGCATCGCCCGCTCCTTCCACATCACATCGCACCGGCTTAACATATTCTACTGTACGACAGGGGATCAATCTGAGCCGCCAAGACGAATCCAGCACAGAGGACACAGAGACCTCCATATTTTCTCTTCTCCGTGCTCTCTGTGTCCTCTGCGTCCTCAGTGCTACGCCTCTCTTTATTCGGCGAAGGTGACGAGGGGAGAACCGGCTTGGACGGTCGCACCGGACTGGACATGGACGGTTTCGACGACGCCGCCGCGGTCTGCGGTGACCTCATTCTCCATCTTCATCGCCTCGATGACGGCGATCACCGACCCGGCGGCGACCGATTGTCCGGCCTCGACGGGCACGCGGACGAGAACGCCCTGGAGCGGGCTGGCGATCGTGCCATTGCCGCCGCTACTGCCATTGCGCGTGCGATCTAGCCGGGGTGGCGGTCGGCGTGCAGCAGCCTGTGGTGCGTGGGCAAGCGCAGCATCAAGCCCGTAGAGTCGCACGCGTTGTCGTTCGCCGCCGATTTCCACGGTCACAAGCCGCCCGGCATCAGCAGGTAATGCGGGCACGGGATCGGACTGCGGGGTGAGCGATGCAAGCACGTTGGTCATCTCGATGAATTGCGTCGTCGCCAGCCCATCGCGAAAGACCGGCTGGGCGAGCGCCGCTCGGTGGAAGGGAATCGTCGTCGGCACACCCGCGATGTCGTAGGCGGCGAGCGCCGCCTCCATGCGCATAATTGCCGCCGCGCGGTCGGCGCCATGCACGATCAATTTAGCGACGAGGGAATCATACTGTGTGGGAATCGCATCTCCTTCGCGGTAGCCGCCATCCACACGCACGCCGTCGCCCACCGGTTCGCGGTAGCGTGTCAGCAAGCCGGGCAGAGGCTGGAAACGTCGGGCGGGGTCTTCCGCGACGATGCGACACTCGATGGCGTGCCCACGCGCGGCAACATCATCCTGCGTCAGCGTTAGCGGTTCGCCGAGTGCGATCCTCAACTGCCACTGGACGATGTCCACGCCCGTCACCATCTCGGTGACGGGGTGCTCGACCTGGACGCGCGTGTTCATTTCGAGAAACGAGACGTCGCCGTCCTGTTCGATGAATTCGACGGTGCCCGCGCTGACGTAGCCGACGCTCCGCGCGAGCGCGACGGCGGCCTCGGTGATCCGGGCGCGCGTTTCCGGCGTGATCCCCGGTGCAGGCGATTCCTCGATCAACTTCTGGTGCCGCCGCTGCACCGAGCAGTCGCGCTCGCCGAGGTGGATGACGTGGCCATTCGCGTCCGCGAGCACCTGCACCTCGATATGCCGTGGCATCGGGAAATAACGTTCGAGGTAGACGGCAGCATTGCCGAACGACCGTGCGCCTTCCCGCGCCGCGCCTTCTAATGCCGCTGCGAGGTCTTCAGCCCGCTCGACGACCCGAAAGCCGCGCCCGCCACCGCCGCCCGCTGCCTTGACTGCAAGCGGGTAGCCATTCGCGTCTGCCCACGTTCGCGCCGCCCGGAGATCGCTGACCGCGTCCGCCGTGCCGGGCACGATGGGCACGCCCGCCTCAGCGGCGATCCGTCGCGCGGCCACCTTGTCGCCCATCGCCCGGATGACGTCGGCGCTTGGGCCGACAAAGGTGATTCCCGCCGCCGCGCACGCCTCGGGCAATGCGGGATTCTCGGAAAGGAAGCCGTAGCCAGGATGGAGAAGCGTCGCGCCCGATTGCCGCGCCGCACCGATCAATGCCGGGATGTCGAGATACGGAAGCGCGGCAGTCGTCGCCTCGATGCGGAAGGCACGATCCGCCATCTGCGCATGCAGCGCATCCTGCTCGCCTACACCGTAGACGGCGACGCTCGTCAAACCGAGCGCGCGGCACGCCCGGATGATCCGGCAGGCGATTTCCCCGCGATTTGCAATTAATACGGCTGTTGCACCCACGCTTCCCCACTCCTTCGGGTGATTATGGCGCATCGAAGTGAGCGCGGGCAAATACAGCGAATGGTCTCGGCAAATAATGGTCGCTCTTATGTGTCGCGAAGCCCTACACACCTTCAGGAATGGTCATCGTCGTCGGGTGGCTCCAGGATACTATCAACTGGGACGGCAAGGCCCGGTACGGCTGCCGACTCGACGATGCGGCCCCGCCCGAAGTGGTATATCTGCTGATAGGCGCCCATGTCCGGCTCGGTATAGCGCTCCACGCGGTCGGCGATCAGGTCCACAATCCACAATTCCGGGACGCCCGCACGCGCATAGAGGGGCATCTTCATACTGTGGTCGTAGTTACGGGTACTATCTGATACTTCGATCACGACCAGCACGTCCGCCACCGTCGGGATTCGTCGCCAATATCGCTTTGCCCGCATGATCGTCAGGTCAGGTTCCGGTTCACTCTCATTGAGAAGGCGGATCGGGTTTTGCATCGTCACACGAACGGTGTCCGGCTTCCGACCAATAATGAGTTCGAGAAGGTTGGTCACACACTCAAAATGTCGCGACCCGACCGGACTCATAGCGACGATCTCCCCTTCGATCAATTCGACGCAGTCATCCTCCGTGAGGTCACCGTCCACCGCCATCTGTTCGTATTGTTCTACTGTGAGGCGTTTCCTCGCAATTACCATGTGGCGCGGCCTCCTAACGCATGCCGATTATCAGACATAGCGTACCATACAGACTACTCGATTCGATCAGCCTTACTCATCACACCCCACTATCTCGTCCACGAGGATCGCAATGCTTGGAACTGTTATAGATGGAACTATATCCTCTGCCCAATAGCGGCGGACCTAACGATAGAAATTCTGACTTGGCTCTGTATACCGCTCGATCCGGTTCTCCTTTAAGTCAATAAGCCATGCCTCGGAGACTCCCGCCGCCGCATACATCGGCAGTTTCACCTCTCGGTCATATTCTTGCCTCGTATCCGCGATCTCAATCACCATGTGGACGTTAGCAGCCTTCGGATACGTGCACACATATTGAGCGGAACGGATCAGTGCGACATCAGGCTGAGGCATACTTTCATCGGAAAGGCGGATCGGACTTCGCACCGCAACACGAATTTCGTCCGGCACACTTGGCACGAGCAGATCAGTGAGCATCATGGAGCAGAAAGCGTGCGGAGGACTGTTCGGCTCAATGGTGATGATCTCACCCCAAATCAGTTCGACATGATGATATTTGGTAAGAATACCGACCTCGATCATCCGCTCATACTCGTCCGCCGTGAATCTGTGACGTACTGTTAGCATAGTCACAGCTCATCCTCGATGTTGCATGGAACCTCGACCGCCACGATAACCGCCTCTTCGCGTTGGAATATCTACGAAGAACTTGATTCGTACACCGGATCGAAAGAGATGATTGCCTTCCAAAGCACCTCTATCGCACCGGCTACCGCGCGCTCAGCTAACTCGCCAAATCGCATCTGTTCGTCCTCTGATGGTCCTGATGCTGGCACCGGGTAAAGAGAAGGATACGTGATAATCACTCTCATTCCATCCATCGGAAGCGGCGCGTCAACCGAAGCAATACCAGCATGAACTCCATCGGAGATGCGATCTGTCAGCGTGTAATGCCAATCTTCCGGTTCGAGCGGCATTGCACGATATTCGATCGTGACGCCGGAGTGTCCTGCATTATATCCTTGCACAGGAACCTGTACACGAACGCCAAGTCGGACAATGATGTCGGGCAACGAGTCTTGACGATAGACGATGCACTCGACGTTTTGTTCTGCAATCATCTCTGCATTTTCCCTCTCATCCCGCACGCATGTGTCCCTTCCCGTCGCAGAGAGCATCATAATCAAGTCGTACTCGCAGCTCTTGGAGGTCCTCCTGAGTCAAAAGCGGTCGCCTTTCCCAGAGGCCCCAGCACTCGCAGATGATTTCAGATGAAAGATACGGGATGACAATATTCCAATCCTCCCGATAGTCGAACAGATGCTCGTAGAAGGAGACATCAATCATGCTACTATGCTGTCGGAGACACCATGCGGCATAGGTGAAGACGTTCTGAAGGCGATCGGGGGCAGGCGCGGAGCGCGCAGCACGGACCATCGGCAGGAGAGTCCCATAGAAGAAGTACGTTTGGTTGTAGGCACATCGTTCAATCCATGACCGCTGTTCGGGGAATGCCTCAATCGCTTTGCGCCGCCATGCCGCCATAATCCGCACTCCATTTCGCAGCGCTACAACGGGATATTGCCGTGCCGCCGCTCCGGCCACGGGCGTTGCTTGTTGCGGAGGAGCCCGAGGGACTGAATCAATCGGAACCGGGTTTCGCGTGGTTGGATCACGTCGTCCACGTAGCCGCGCGCGGCGACGGCGAAGGGGTTGGCGAACCGCTCCTCGTAGTCGGCGACGAGTTCGGCGCGCTTCTCCGACGGGTCGGATGCCGCCGCGATCTCGCGCCGGGCGATCACGGCGACGGCCGCGTCCGGCCCCATCACAGCGACTTCCGCCGTCGGCCAGGCGAGATTGAGGTCCGCACCGACGCTCTTGGAACACATGACGACGTACGCGCCGCCGTACGCCTTGCGGGTGATGACCGTTACCTTCGGTACGGTCGCCTCGCAGTAGGCGTAGAGCAGTTTGGAGCCGTGACGGATGATGCCACCGTACTCCTGATCGGTGCCGGGCAGGAAGCCAGGCACATCCTCGAAGGTGACGAGCGGCACGTTGAAGGCATCGCAAAGGCGGACGAAGCGCGCCGCCTTCTCCGACGCGAGGATGTCCAACGTCCCTGCCAGGTGCATCGGCTGGTTCGCGACGACGCCAACCGCATAGCCATCGAGGCGGGCGAATCCGGTGAGGATATTCGGCGCGAACTCCGGCTGCAACTCGAAGAAGGAGTCCGCATCCACGATCCGCCGGATGATGCCGCGCATGTCGTACGGCTTGGTGCGCAGTTCGGGCACGAGGTCGTCCAGTTCGGGATCGGCGCGGCGTGGGTCGTCGGTCGTCGCGACGTGCGGCGGTTGCTCCTTGTTGTTGGAAGGGAGGTAGGAGAGGAAGGCGCGGACGAGATCAACGCTGTGATCCTCGTCCACCGCGACGAGATGGGCGACGCCGCTCGCGGTCGCGTGCGTGTGCGCGCCACCGAGCGACTCGTGCGTCACATCCTCGCCGGTGACGGTTTTGATGACATCCGGGCCGGTAATGAACATCTGGGAAATCCCGTCCACCATCACGACGAGGTCGGTCATCGCGGGCGAGTACACGGCGCCTCCCGCACACGGCCCGGCGATAATCGAGACCTGCGGGATGATGCCGGAGCACTGCACATTGCGAAAAAAGACCTCGCCGTACCCTTCCAGCCCCTCGACGCCCTCCTGAATCCGCGCACCCGCGCTGTCGTTAATGCCAATCATCGGCACGCCCGCCGCCCGCGCCTTGTCCATGATCTTGACGACCTTCTCCGCGAAAACCTCGCCGAGTGAGCCACCATAGACGGTGAAATCCTGCGAAAAGACGCAGACCGGTCGCCCATCGAGCAAACCGAAGCCGGTCACGACGCCATCGCCGAGCGGATGTCGCTCCGGCATCGTGAAGTGCTCCGACCGATGCACGGCATATGGATCGAGTTCGCTGAAAGTGCCTTCGTCGAGCAGCGCGAGCACGCGCTCGCGCGCCGTGCGTTTGCCGCGTGCATGCTGCTTCTGTTGCGCCTCGTCCTCCTCGCGCTGCCGCTGCGCCTGCAACCGCGCGATCCGCTCCGCGTGGGGGTGATTATTCGCTGCCATGCCGCTCCCGGTACTCCGTGATGTCTAATACATTGTCGGGATCAGTGTAGGTCGGTGGCAAGCCGCGATCGAAAAGGATCGCCGCCGCAACCTGACGCAAATACGACAAATCGGGGGTGAAGATGACGCCCTGACCGTGGAAGAGATTCCCCTCCGTCAGCAGTTCCCACGTCCGCTCGTCCACCCCCACATCGGTACGCTCCATCTCGTCAGTGAGCCAGACATCGAGGATCGTGAACGCGCTATCGGCGACCCACGCGCCCATCGTGCCACTTTCGACCATGTCCGCACACCGCAACGCGAGCCGCGCGATGGTGATGTCCGCGCCATCGCGGTCGCGCCGCGCGATCCGCTCGATGATCGGTTCGACCATCGCCACCGCTTCCGGCGGCGCGTGGTATTTTTCCGCGATTGATTCAAGGCTCATACGTCACCCTACACCGGCCGCGCCGCGCGGTAGGTGCCCCAGACTTCACGCAAGACAGTGCAGATTTCACCAAGAGTCGCGCCAGCGAGGAGCGCGGCACGCATCGGGCCGAGCATTTCCGCCTCGCCCTGTGCGGCGGTGCGGACGACGCCGAGCGCCGATTCGCAGGCGATCACGTTGCGGCCCGCGCGATGGGCGTCGAGACGCGCGACCTGCTTCTTTTCCGCCTCCGGGTCGGGTCGGAGGATCGGCACATCAATCTCCTCCTGCGCCCGATAGCGGTTGACGCCGACAACGACGCGTTCGCCACGTTCCTGCCCCATCTCCTGCCGGTACGCGTGCTCGGCAATCGCCCCGGCGATAAAACCGCTCTCCGTCGCGGCGACTGCTCCGCCACGCTCCGCGACACGCGCCATCCAGCGCCGCGCCTCGTGCTCCACGCCATCGGTCAATGCCTCGACGTAATACGAGCCGCCGAGCGGGTCCGCCGTCGCCGTCACACCGCTTTCTTCCGCGATGATCTGTTGCGTCCGCAGGGCAAGCGTCGCCGCGTGGTCCGTCGGCAAGCCGAGCGCCTCATCGAACGAGTTAGTGTGCAAACTCTGCGTGCCGCCCAACACCGCTGCCAATCCTTGCAGCGCGACTCGTACGACGTTGTTGTATGGCTGCTGCGCGGTGAGCGTGCAACCGCAGGTCTGCGTGTGGAAGCGGAGGAGCAACGAGCGCTTGTCCTGCGCGCCGAATTGCTCGCGCATCATTGTTGCCCAGATACGGCGCACCGCACGGAACTTCGCGACCTCCTCGAACAGATCGTTGTGCGCGCCGAAGAAAAACGAGAGGCGCGGTGCGAAGGCATCCACGGACAATCCCGCGCTCAGACCCGCCTCGACGTAGGCAATCGCGTTGGCGAGCGTGAAAGCGATTTCCTGCGCAGCGGAGCAACCCGCTTCGCGCATGTGGTAGCCGCTGATACTGATCGGGTTCCATTGCGGCAGGTACTTCGCGCAGTACGCGAACGTATCAGTCACCAGCCGCATCGAGGGGCGCGGCGGATAGATGTAGGTCCCGCGCGCCTGATATTCCTTCAAGGGGTCGTTCTGGATCGTGCCGCCCAGTTTTTTCGCGTCCGTTCCCTGCTCCTCACCAACGATCTGGTACATCAGCAGCAGGATCGCGGCGGGCGCGTTGATCGTCATGCTCGTTGTCACCTCGCCGAGCGGGATGCCGTCGAACAAGATGCGCATATCATCGAGGCGACTGATCGAAACCCCGACCTTGCCCACCTCGCCCGCCGCCATCGGATCGTCCGCGTCGTAGCCGAGTTGTGTCGGCAGATCGAAGGCAACAGAAAGCCCGGTCTGCCCCTTCTCCAGAAGCGACTTGAACCGCTCATTCGTCGCCTCGGCGGACGCGAACCCGGCGTACTGCCGCATCGTCCAACGGCGGGCACGATACATCTCCGGGTAAATACCGCGCGTGTACGGATACGTGCCGGGCGGTGACAGCAGCGCCGGGAATTCTGGCGCATCGAAATACGGCGCAACTGAAACGCCGCTATCGGTCGTTCGCTCTTTCGGAGGCGCAGCCATGATGAAACCTCCTGGGTAGTGGGCAGTGGACAGTGGGCAGTAATCGGTCATCAGTTGATGGCAGTTCGCGTGATGCGTTTCCGCTCCTCTCTACTGTCCACTGTCCACTGCTCACCGCCCACTATTTACCGCTCCTGCACCAGTTCGATCAGAACGCCATGCGTGCCCGCCGGATGCAGAAAGGCGACGGTCCAGCCGTGCGCGCCCGCGCGCGGCGTATCATCCACCAAGCGTACACCATTTGCCCGTAACTGTCCGAGCGCCGCTGCGATGTCCTCCACCGCAAAGGCGAGATGGTGCATCCCTTCGCCGCGCTTTTCCAAAAAATCGCGCAGGCGACCGTCGCCGAGCGGGGTGAAAAGTTCAAGATACTGACCCTCTTCGCGCGTTCGCAGTAGCAGGACACGGACGCCCTGCGCGGGCACGTCTTCCTCGTGCCCCGGCTCGAATCCGAGTAGTCGGTAGTGCTCCGCCGCTGCGGCGAGATCGCGCACGATGATACCGACATGATGGTAGCGGAAGCCGTTCCCTGCCAGGTGCGCGACGATGTCCGGGGGTGCAGCATCGTCCATTAGAGTCGGGCACGCGCGGCGCGACGGACGGGGATACGCGCGGTCAGTTCGTCCGTATTACCACGACCCGGTGCTATCGTCACTTCGATGCCGTCGCGGTCCACATCCAACCGGCGCGACAAGACCTCAACGATGTCGCTCCGAATGGCCGCCATCAGCCCCGGCGATACCCGCAGCTGGTCCGACACGAGCACAACCTTCAACCGCTGCTTCGCGAGTGTGCTGCTGCTCATCGGTGGTGTTTCTTGCTTGCCGAACCCACGGAAGAACCGCATCTCGTCCTCCTCACGACGTTGCCCACGCGCCGCACCGTGCAAAAACTCATCAAACCGCCAAGACGCCAAGAACGCCAAGGGAAAAACCATGCAAGAGGGGTTTAGGGTCCTCTTTTTCTTTGTCTTCTTGGCGGTTCAATTTCCCTTTCGTCAGACCCGCGCGAAACCGAGGGCGCGCAAGAAGCGCGACATCATGCCCGCTTGCGCGGCCTCGTACCGCTGAAACGCGATCGTCTCTCCTTGCAGGCGGCGCGCGATGTCTTTGAAGGCGCTGCCTGCCAGGGAATGACCGTCGAATACGGCGACCTCGCCCCGGTTCGTGCTCGTGATGATCGTCTGGTCCTCCGGCACGACGCCGAGCAGATCAATCGCGAGGATTTCTTCGACATCCGGCACATCCATCATATCGCCGCGCTTGACCATATCAGCCCGGAAGCGATTGAGGATCAAACGCGGCGGCGGCAATTCCGCTGCCTCCACGAGGCCGATGATCCGGTCCGCGTCGCGCACGGCAGAAACTTCGGGCGTCGTCACGACGATAACTGCCGTCGCCCCCGCGATGGCATTCCGGAATCCCTGCTCGATCCCCGCCGGCGAGTCCACCAACACGAAATCATGGCTGTCGGCGAGTTCGCGCGTCAAATCGGCCATCTGATCGGGCGAAACCGCCTCCTTGTCCCGCGTCTGTGCCGCCGGGATGAGCGAAAGGTTCGGGAATCGCTTGTCCCGAATCATCGCCTGCCGCACGCGACACTGACCCTCGACCACATCCACGAGGTCATAGACGATGCGATTTTCCAGCCCCATGACGATATCGAGGTTGCGCAGGCCAATGTCCGCGTCAATCAGGACGACATTGCGCCCCTGCATCGCCAGCGCGGTGCCGATATTTGCGGTCGTCGTCGTCTTGCCGACGCCGCCCTTACCGGAAGTGATCGTCACGATATGTCCGGCCATTTTGCCCCCCGGCAGTAGTCAATAGTCAGCAGTTAGAGGGGACTGATTCCGTTCTGATTACTGACTACCGACTACTACGAACGTAGTGGCGGTACGTCGCGCCCGCCGTACCACGGAACGATGATCAGTTCGCCGCCGTCCAGATGCGCGATACATGGCCCCTCGCCGAGTTCCACGCCATCTGTATTCGGCTCGGCAGGGCGTCCGTAAACGTCGCCGATCCGCAACTGTGTCGGTGTCATGAGCAGGGCGGCGATGATCGCGCCCGTGTCACCCATCACCCCGGCATGGACGACACCACGGATCGAACCGAAGACGACAATATCCCCCGCCGCCGTCAATTCGGCGCCCGGATTGACATCGCCGAGGACGGTGAGATGGCCGGGGTGATGGAGGGACATGCCGGAGCGAAATGTCCGGCGGACGTAGCGTGTCGGCAGTTCGTCGCGTGGCATAACCGGGACGTGGTGCGATTCGTCGCCCTTCAGCGGCGGCTGCGGCATCGCGCTCAGCGGACTATAGCCGAGCGCGCGGAGCATCGAGCGGCTGTCGAATCCCGTCGCCGTCGCCGTGCGCAGCGTGATACCGCGATCGTCGAGCACTTGCCGGAGAACGGCAATTTCTTCGGCAATGACCGTGCGC
>JBBSFO010000098.1:0-11426 GCA_038238655.1 Thermomicrobiales bacterium
ACCACGGCTCGCCCCGCGCCGCGCCCAGCAGGTGCCGCTCGACCGTCGCGTAATCGTCGCCCCGCAGCGCCGCCGCATGCACGGCGTCAATGAAGGCGAGGGCGCGCGCAATCTGCTCCTCGGATTTGCCCTCGGCACGCATCGTGTGCGCGCACCCGTAGCGATCCTGCTCCTCCACGCCGATCGCGGCGCCGGAGTTGGCGAAGGCGAGGTCAGGGAGGCGTGCGGCGAGTATCTGCACGAGCCAGCCGCCCTGGCTCTGCCCCCAGATACCGATCCGCTGCGGATCAATCGCGTCGTGCCCGCGCAGGAGCGCGATGGCGGCCAGCGCCTGGTCGGTGCGACCGGCGAGGGCATAATGCCGCCAGTCCCCCGACGAGTCGCCAATACCGGGCTTGTCGAAGGAATACGTTGCGATACCGCGACGGAGAAAGGTCTCGCGAATGGGTGGGAAGTAGCCGCCGCTATCGCGGTCGGCGGGGCCGGAGCCTTGCAGCATCAGGACAGCGGGGTGGGGTGGCGGCGAGGCAGGCAGGTGCAGCGTGCCCGTAAGTCGGAGGCCATCCCACGCGAAGTTCAGTTCCCTCTGTATCATTGTACCCATCCGATGATCCTAGACCTTTCTGTCTACTGCCTACTGCCTACTGTCCACTCGCTCGGCGTTCACTGCTGCGGCGACATCGAGGGCGACGTTGGCGGCGGCGCGGCTGCCGGTGAGGAATTCCTCGACGTGCCAGCCGGGAGTCCACGGGTGGAACAGTTCGTCGGAGATGGCAAGGATGGCGGCGAGACGCACACCGCGCACGTGAGCGAGGGCGAGCAGCGCCGCCAGTTCCATCTCCACCGCAAGGATGCCCGCCGCGCGGTACTGCCGCACCTTCCAGCCCATCTCGCGGAAGAGCGCGTCCGTCGTCCAAACGCGCCCGACGCCTGGCGTGATACCGCGTGCCGCTGCCGCCGCGACGAGCGCCTCGGTCAGTTCGGCATCGGGCAACGGGTCCGCCTCCGGGGGCAGGTAGTGATAAGACGTTCCCTCCTCGCGCAGCGCGCCCGTCGGGATGACGATGCCGCCAATTGGCACGTCCGGCGTCAGGCTCCCCGCGATCCCGGCGACGATCAAGGTTTGCGCCCCTGCTTCGATCAGCAGTTCGCACGCACTCACCGCCATCGGCGCGCCGATTGGCAACCGCTGGATAGAGATCGGCGCGCCGCCGAGCGTGCCATTCCAGAACGGCGCGACGGCCTCCGTCGAGAAACCCTCACCTGCGGACCGCGCGTGCGTTTCGTGCACGAGTTGATCGGCGATATGCGTTTGAAAGGTGAGCAACACCGTCGGATGGACGACATTCTGCTCCATCGTCTTGCCGAGCCGCTGGAGGCGATACGCGAGGAACGTACCAGGCGTCAGGTGCGCCTCGTCCGTCTCTCCCTCCGGCGCCGTGAACCAATCGCGCATCCTGGCCACTCCTTATGAAGCGAAATCAACCGTCGTAACGTTCACGATGGGAGCGAGGGGAAAACAGTTTGTCGGGAGTGTTCGGGAATGAGATGAGCGTAGGGTGGCGGTAAAGGCGAATTGCCCTGCGCCAATGGCGTCCACGTTCACGACGACAACGCCAACCAGTTTCCGCCGGGCGAGACAGCAGCGGCATAGATCCCCGATGATTGTCTCGATTACTCCTTTGATTGTACGGCACCTTCCCGTGCAACGTAAGGGCGGCATAGGCAGGCACGACTTCGATCAGACTGCCGCGCGGTAGATCAAGGCAATCGCTCTCAATTTCGGGCGATTTTCATGGCGTCCCGCTCCCCCTCCTCTCGAACCTCACCTTCGTGCCGGGTACCGTCGCCCCCAACGCCTTCGGTGGCCCACGGAGGGGACGGGATCTACAACCTGTACAGCAGCACGGGCGAGGATTTCGTGGTGGATATCTCCGGCTAGTTCGACTGAGCGCGCGGGCACCTGAAACTGTTTCGCGCTCGCCGCGTCCCGCCGCGAAGGCTTCCCACTTTGTGAAGAGGAAAGCTATCCGGGGGCGGTTCGAACCGCCCCCAACGCAATAACAACAGGGTCGGCTATTGCGACAGAGCAAGAATGGAAGCGGCGTGGATATTTCCACCCTGCATGACGGACCGATTTACGGAGCAGGGTCGAACTGCCCAGGGGGTTGCGAGATCGGTGCGACGACGGTCGGTGCCAGCGGTACGGTTGGGTTCCCGTGCGTTGGCGGCGTCGTGGGTGGCCGGGCGAACAGCGGCAAGGGCTGGTACGGCCCGTAGGGCAGGATGTCCGTTGCGGTGAAGCCGAGCCAGTCCTGCAAGAGCGCCGCGTACACCTCGCGGAAGTCATGCTGCACCCGCAAGTTCCCGTTGTCCAGATTGGCGAGGCTCGGCGCGATTCCATGGACGCCGCCCTTGATCGCACCACCCATCACAAAGAGCGGCGCGGCGCTGCCGTGGTCCGTCCCATGCGAAGCGTTCTCCGCCGGGCGGCGGCCGAACTCGGAAAAGGTCATCAGGGCGACGCTGTCCGCGTGGCCGTGGGCCGTGATGTCCTTCCAGAACGCGCCGAGAGCGTCGCCGAGGGTTTGCATGAGCGGATCGTGCGTGCCGCGCTCATTGGAATGGGTATCGAAGCCGCCGGTCGCGAGGTAGAGCACCCGCGCGCCGAGATTGCCGTGAATCATCTGCGCGACTGTCTGCAATCCCGCCGCCAGTTGCGAGTTCGGGTAGGGTGCCGCCGGTGTGTAGCCGCTCGCCGCCCGCGCGACCCCCACCATCGCGTCCTGCGCGATCGTATGACTCGCCGTGACGAGTTTCTTGTACCGATTCGCTGCGGGGGTGACGCTGTCCATGTAATCGAAGACCGCCGAAACCGCGCCGGGGTCCACCTGACCCACCGGACGGTAGGCGAAGCCGCTCAGCGAGTTGCCGAGCGCGATATTCGTCGGCTGCATTCCCACCAGGGCGCGGGGCGTTGTGACGCCGAGCGAGGCGGCGACGAGCGCGGGGTGATTGGAAAGGTGGTCGAGCGCGTGGCCGAGCCAGCCGAGTGAGCCGACATTCCGATCGTCCGCCGTCATCCAGATTTCCGTACCCCGGAAGTGGGAGAAGTTCGGCGTCGGATACTCGACGCCCTCGACGACCGCGAGTTGGCCGAGGTCCCAGATGCCGTGGAGACCGCCGAGGTTCGGATGGAACGCAAGCGTGTCTGTAATCGGCAGCACGCCACTCGCCCGCTGGCCGATCGTCGGGCGCAACTGGGCGTAGAGCGGGTCCTTGTAGGGGATGACGGTGTTCAGACCGTCGTTGCCGCCGCCAAGTTGCAGGACAACGAGCGTGCGTGCCGCCGGGTCCGCCGGAACCGTGTTGCCCATCGTGAAGAGGCGTGGTGCGGTGGCGGGCGCGGCGCTCACGAAATCGCGGAAAAGTGGGATGCCCGTCGCCGTCAACCCGATGCCGAGGGCGCTGCCCGCGCCATACTTGAGGAACTGGCGGCGGGAGCCGACAAAGGGTTCGCGTTCATGGGTCATCGTCACTGCGCTCCTTTAGAGAAGTAGCGAGTAACGAGTAACGAGTAACGAGAGGGAATTCGCATCTACTCGTTACGCGCTACTCGTTACCACGCCTGATAATCCGGCCCGGCCAGGACGACCTGGGCGACTGCACGTTGCCCATCCGCACCGTTGCCGAGCGCCAGCAGTTTCGCCTGCACATCGGGGGGAATGACGATGCCGCCGAGTTTGTCCGCCAACTGCTGCAGGAAGGGGCCGGTCGCGGGTCCGAGGAAGGCGCCCGATGGGCCGAGTAACTGCCCGGCGAGGTTGTAGCGAACGATCTGGCTATCCGGGCTGATCCAGGCGAGTCCGTTCGGCCAGCCGCCGACGGTGAGGGGACGGAACAGCGTCAAGCCCTGCGCGCTGATCGCGTTCGCCACCGTGTCATCGCTCGCCGCCACGCCGAGGCTGCGGACGATGCCGATCGTCCAGGCGACGGGGTTCTTGATGTGCGCCGTCGTCGCACGGCTCGGGGTGAAGGCGGCGCTTGTAAAAAGCGCCCGCAGCACGCTGCCGATGTTCCCCCCCGTCTGCGTCCATGCACCAATCAGCGGTGCGAGATCGGCGCTGGAAGGGGTGTCGCCGACGAACCAGACGAAGAGTTTCGTGCAGAGGTGCGTCGCGGTCGCGGGGTGCGCCGCGAGCATGCGGCAGAAATCTTCGATGCCGAAGTTCCCGGTCTGACCGAGGATGGTCTTGGCGCCGCTGTCGAAGCGGGCCGCAGTGAACACGACCGTGCCGTCGGCGGCGATGGTCCAGCCGGTGCAGGCGCGTGCCGCTTCGCGCACATCCTGCTCGGTGTAGTTGCCGATGCCGAGGGTGAACAGTTCCATAGATTCGCGCGACCAGTTCTCGTTCGGATGCCCCTTGACATTGGATTGGCCGTCCAACCAGATCAGCATCGCCGGGTCCTTCGCGACCGCGATCAGCAGGTCCACGAACGGGCCGGTGCACAGTGCGCGGAAGAGTTGGTTCTGCTGCAACATAAAGTTCGGGTTGTTCACCTTATCATTGGAGGTGGCGAAGTGGTTGTGCCAGAAGAGTGTCAGATTCTCCTGCAATGGGGCGGCGCTGGTCACAAGGAGATGTGCCCACCAGTCCGTCAGGGCCGTGATACCAATTTGGTTCGCCTGTTTGGTCTCCTGCATGCGCGCCATTACTTGGGATTGTGTCGCATCCGACGGTAAGGGGAGCGGCAGATCGGGCAGTGGCGGGGGTTGGAGATGCGACGATGTGAATGTGAGCATCCCGTCAACGAGTTGCGCGTACTCCTGCGTCGCTGCGGCATCAATCTGCGCCGGCGTCGCGCCCAGCCCCGCGCGCCAGAGCAATAATTGGACCTGGTCGCGAGCGGCCATTTCCCGTTCCCCTTTCTTCCCCACTCCCCACAACAGTGAACATGAGTGAAATACTATCGTTCAAGTGTACGTTATACATACTCCATCGGAGTACGTCAATGGGCGCGAGATGAAATCTGAATGCACATTCGTCGGACTGCGTAGAAATTCTGTAGTGTTTCGCCTATTCGCCGAAGGCGCGTCGGTTTCAGGGGAAGCGCGCCGGGGTGAAGGGGGCAAGAAGCGGGTCCACGACACCGCTGCGGATACCGGCGGCGACCAATTCGCCCGTCACTGCCGCGAGCAGCGCGCCGCCTCGAAAGTGGCCGGTCGCGATCCACAGGCCGTCGCGATGGGGCGCGGGGCCGATGATCGGCGCGCCGTCCGCGCTGCCGGGCCGGAGGCCGGACCACGTCTGCACGAGCCGCGCGCCATTCAGCGAGGGCGCGAACTGCTCCACCAGCGCGATCAGTTCGTTGATGCCGGTCGGCGTGACGCGCTTGGCGAAGCCGGTCTGATCCACCGTCGCCCCAACGGCAATCGTGCCATCTGCGCGGGGCAGGAGGTACATGCCGCCGCCCGCGACGACGGTGCGGAGCGGCACGGGCGGGTCGGCAATCGCCATCATCTGCCCGTGGACGGGAATCGTCGGCACATGCAGCCCCGCGAGATCGCCGATCCCCTTGCTCCACGCCCCCGCCGCCAGCACGACGACATCCGCGCCAACGAGGCCCTCGGCGGTGCGCACGCCGGTTACGCGGTCGCCGGTTGTTTCGAGGCCGAGCGCGGGCGTGTACTCGCGGATCGTCGCGCCGTGGTTCGTCGCAGCGCGGGCGAGCGCCTGAGCCAGCATGTGGACGCGCAGGCTGCCGGCATCGCGCTCGTAGATCGCCGCCGTGATCTGCGGGGCGAGGACCGGCTCATGTTCGCGGAGCGCCGCGCCTTCGAGCCATTCGACATGGAGGCCGTGCCGTCGCTGCCATTCCATCACGTCCTGCAAGGGGCGCGGGTCGTTGTCCGCGCCGATCAGGGAGGTTTCGCCTGTCTGATTCCAGCCGACGCGCATCCCGGCGCTCTCCTCGACCGCAGCGATCAGCGCAGGATAGCGTCGGAAGGAGCGCAGCCCGAACTCCCCACCCCCCGGCGACGGCGACGAGATGATCCCCGCCGATGCCCACGACGCCTCCTGCGCCAGCGCGTTCCGTTCGAGCAGCGTCACCCGCTCCCCCGCCTTCGCCAACTCATACGCAATCGCACACCCGATCACGCCCCCACCGACGATGATGATTTCTTCATTGCCACCGACACGTTGCGTGCTCATCGGTTTTCCCTTCCTCTCTCTTGCCATACTTCATTAATCGTTGTGCGGTACGCGCGATAGCTTTCCGTGCTGAAGCAAACAAAGTGCACTTCCGCGATTTCCGCGTTGTCCGCGAGCAAGCGGGTAGTTTCGGTGATGGCGATGCGGGTGGCGCGGGCGAGGGGGAAGCCGTAGATGCCGGTGCTGATGGCGGGGAAGGCGATGGTGCGGATGGCGTGCTCCACCGCGAGGGCGAAGCAACTGCGGTAGCAGCGTGCCAGCAACTCATCTTCGTTATGTGTGCCGCCGTGCCAGACGGGGCCGGCGGTGTGAATCACCCACTTGGCGGGGAGGTTGCATCCCTTCGTGATTCGCGCCTCGCCTGTCGGGCAGCCGCCGAGCGTCCGGCATTCCGCGAGCAATCCCGGCCCCGCTGCGCGGTGGATCGCGCCGTCCACCCCGCCACCACCGAGCAGCGAGGTATTCGCTGCGTTGACAATCGCGTCTACCCGCTGCGTCGTGATGTCGCCTTGGACTACCGTGATGCGATCCGTGTGTGATGCCGTCATGCGCCCTCCGCGTGGTATCGTATGCGCGTTCAGCAGCGTAGCACAGGCTTTCCAGCCTGTGAAAGGTTCCCGCAGGCTGGAAAGCCCGCGCTACCGGGTGCAGGAGGAGGGGACGTGGTGGATACGACGATACGGGAAGGCTCGGCCCCGATCTATGACGTGATCGCGGAGCGCGAGACGATGGTGACGATGCGCGACGGGGTGCGGCTCGCGACCGATCTGTATTTCCCCGCGCTGGACGGGCAACGCGCGCCGGGGCGATTTCCAGCGCTCGTAGAGCGCACGCCGTACAACAAGCACGGCCTCGGCGATGTCAAAACCGCCAAGTTCTTCGCGCGGCACGGGTATGTGACGGCGATCCAGGATGTTCGGGGCCGGTTCGCCTCGGAAGGGGAGTGGTACGCCTTCGCGCTCGAAGGGCCGGACGGCTATGACACCGTCGAATGGCTCGGCACGCAGGAATGGTCGGATGGCAAGGTCGGCACGATTGGCCTCTCCTATTCCG
Source organism: Thermomicrobiales bacterium (assembly GCA_038238655.1). Classification (GTDB taxonomy): domain Bacteria; phylum Chloroflexota; class Chloroflexia; order Thermomicrobiales; family JALYUS01; genus JALYUS01. The sequence goes on from JBBSFO010000098.1 coordinate 7,269, forward strand.
GGAGCGACCAGCACGCCCTCGCGACGCTCGCCCCGCCGCACCTCACCGCGATGTTCGCGTCCGAGGCGATGGCGAACTACCATACCGGCTCGATGCGGCAGGGCGGTGCGATGGAACTGCGCTTCATGATCTACGCCTTCATCATGGCGTGGGATTCTCCGACCGCACAGGCAAATCCCGCCCTCCAGGCGGCGGTGCGGCGCGAACTCGATAACATCCATCAGTGGCTCGGTCGCACGCCGCTCAAACCCGGTGTTTCGATCCTCCGGCATTTCCCCGCCATCGAGCGGTGGGTGCTCGATGTGTTGCGGCATGGCGACTACGACGACTACTGGAAACAGCATGGGTACAACGTCGAGGAATACTACGACGAGCACAGCGATGTGCCGATCTACCTCCTCAGTGGCTGGTACGATTCGTACACCCGCGCGACGACGGACAACTTTATCGCTCTGACCGAGCGCAAACAGGGGCCGGTACGGATGATCGTCGGCCCGTGGATTCACGGCTCGACGACGCTCGAACGCACCTACTCCGGCGATGTGGACTTCGGCATGGACGCACCGCTCGATTACGACGGCTATCGCCTGCGGTTTTTCGATGCCGCAGTGAAGGGGCTGAACAGCGGCATCATGGACGAGCCGCCCGTGCGCCTCTTCGTGATGGGCGGGGGCAGTGGGCGACGGCTGCTGAATGGTCACCTCGACCACGGCGGCGTGTGGCGCGACGAGCCGGAATGGCCCCTGCGCCGCGCCCGGCAGGCCGCCTACTACCTCCATGCCGACGGCACGCTCGGCACCGACACGCCGACCGACGCGTCGGCCTCGACCACCTATCGCTACGATCCGCGCGATCCTGTGCCGACGATCGGCGGCAACATCTCGGCGGCGGAAATCGTCATGCCCGCCGGGGGCTTCGATCAGCGCGGTCGCCCCGGCCTCTATGGCTGCAACGATACGCTCCCCCTCAACGCCCGGCACGATATCGTCACCTTCCAAACGCCGCCGTTGGAAACCGACACGGAAGTGACGGGGCCGATCAGTGTCCGCCTGTGGGCCGCATCCTCGGCGGTAGACACCGACTTTACCGCGAAACTGATTGATGTCTACCCGCCGAATGTGGACTACCCGGACGGCTACGCCCTGAACATCGGCGACAGCATCCTCCGTGCCCGCTACCGCGACGACCGCACGACACCAACCCTAATGACCCCCGGCACGGTCTACCCGTTCACGATTATCTTGTACCCGACGAGCAACGTCTTCGCGCGCGGCCACCGTATCCGTCTGGACATTTCCAGCAGCAACTACCCGCGCTTCGATGTCAACCCGAACACTGGCGATCCGCTCGGCACGAGTGGACGCACCATCGTCGCCGAAAACACTCTCCATCACGACGCCGTACATCCGTCGCACGTTACGTTGCCCGTGGTAGGGGATTAATTGTGATTGAAGCAAGACGAGCTTTGCGATGGGTGACAAGGCCACCACACCGATCTTGCAGCCATCGGGGGTAAATCACAAGTACAGGACGATTGCCGGGGAGGCCGCTTCGTCAATGCATCTCTCTCGGTGGCAGGAGAATTTGAAAGGCGATCTCCGGCGAAAGGAAGATGGAGTGCGGGCGCTGCATCTCGTCGGGCGTGAGTAGGCCGAGGCGGTCGTAGAGGCTAAAATACAGGTCTATCGGGCGACCAATCGTGGCATGCATCGCGTCGTGGCGGACGGCGTAGGTGCCGAGTGTACCGTCCAGGCGGTGGAAATAGCCGTCCACGGGATGGGTGAGGATCAAGCGCATCGCGTCCATCGCCGTGAATCCTTCGGTGAGGGCAATCGGTTCGCCCGTATCCGCGATGGCGATGCGGGCGCTGCACCAGTCGGACGTGATGGTGTAGCGGTAGGTGGTGTAGCGGTGCATGGTCGCGTCGTACATGCAATCAACCCGATAGCGAGCACGGTGCCACGGGATACGCCACAGCGTCCGGGCGATCTGGACAACGGGGGAGCCGAGCGTCGTGCCGAAGAACCAAACGCCTGGCTCCCCCGTCGCCTTGTTGATGACGTAAGCGCGGTGGTTCGTCTGCCCAAACTGGAACTTCAGGAAGGGAAAAAGGCGAGCGAAATGGAAATCTACGTCGAGAAACGGCACCGCACTGAGCATCGCGCGTCGCTCGCCGCTGATGTCGAACGTCGCGATCGCAAAGCGGTTGGTTGGGATGTACGGCGCGAGCCGGAACGGTGGAAGCGTGTAGTTAATCAGCGCGAAGTGCCGGAGCGTCGAGCGGACATCCAGCCAGCCATCGGGGTGAGCCATTAGGCGGTGGTCGAGCATCGCGCGATAGTTGGAGTCGGAGGAGATGTCAGAATCGAAGTCCGCGTCGGTTGTTGTCATTTCATGTCTTCTTTGCGTGGTATCCGGCGGCATCGGCATCGGCGGGGCTGATGAAGCAGATTTCCGGCTTTGTGCCAAAATAGGTCGGGCTGCCGGGGGGGTCATAGGTCTTCATGCCATTCTGCATGCTCCCCTTGACCGGGTAGATGATCGGGCAGGAGGTCGCGTTCGCCGGTAGAATACCGGGGCGGATTGGCGCGACCGTCGCGCTCGGATTGGTCGGCGGCGCGGTTGTAGGCGTTGTCGCCACTCCCGGACCGTATCGCCATTGGTAATAGTGTTGCCCGATGTTGCCCATTTCCACCTGAAACGTAGCCGGATTGTCGGCGGTGTAGGTGAGGACGCGCCGCTCGAAAACCTCGATCAGCACCGCTCGCGGCGTTCCCGCTACCTTCACCGTCGCGACGAACGGCTCGCTGATCGCGTAACCAATCGTCCCGAGACCGGCGAGCGCGCGGTAGTCCGCGAACGCGCGGGCGACATTGTGTTTCGTCGCGCCATCGTAGAGGGTGAAGGCGTATGCAGGCGGCTGACTGCCTGATTTCGGGTTGACGGTCACATCGCCGCTCGCGGAAAGCGCGAGCGAGGCTGCATCACTATTCGTGGTATCCGGGGCGGGCGCGAGCAGTTGCTGCCCCTTTGTCGCGAGTGCCGCATACGTCGCGCCGGTGGTATCCGGGTCGCCCGCCATTGGGATGGCGGGCGGGGCGTGCTGCTCGAAGGTGGCATCGCCGCGTTGGATACGCCCGGTGACGATCTCGGTGGCGAGGAGGCCGTTCGTGATTGCGCCACGTGTCATCTCCATCCGTCCCTTGTCGAAGTATTGGACGGTGCGCTGGCCGTCCGCCGCTTCTTTGTACGGCTCCTGCTTCGCCTCTGTCGCGTTGGCGAGCGGCCCCCAGAAGTTCGGCGTAATTGCCTCACCACTTGTCCACTGCTGCTGAAATATTGGAGTCGCAAACCCGGTCGCCGCCTGTGTTGCCGCGCGCCCCCACCCCAGCCCGACAGCGATCAACCCGACCAGAATCAGCCAACCCTTCCGCATCCCGCCGCCCTTCCGCGCATGTATCGTGTGATCGCCCCCCGTATGAACGAGCGGGCGGCGAAATGGGTTCACGACCGGTGGCCCATCGCTGGTACACTGGCGATGAAATGCGTCGAAAAATCGCGCCTCAGGAGGACAGATGAAGGTGTATCTCGCGTCACCGCTCGGCTTCGCGGCTTCCACAAAGCCGTACATGGACGAACTGGAACGGGCGCTGGCCGCGACGGGCACTGCGGTTATCAACCCGTGGAAAAGTGACTTCGGCGCGGCATTCCAACGCGCAAACGCGATTGCCGATTACGCCGAACGGGTCGCCGCCCTTGGGCGGGTCAACACCGACGTCGCGCGCGCCAACGCGGAATCCATCCAGGAAGCCGATATGGTCCTCGCCGTGCTGGACGGCGTGGATGTAGACTCCGGCACGGCGAGCGAGATGGGCTACGCCTTCGCCCTCGATAAGCGCGTCCACGGTCTCCGCACGGACACCCGCTTAATCGGCGACAACGAAGGCAGCGTCATCAATCTGCAAGTCCAATACTGGATCGAGGCGAGCGGCGGCAAACTCGTGCGGACACTGGAAGAGGCCGTGGCCCTGTTCAGTAACGAGTAGCGAGTAACGAGGTGTCGTGATCCCTGTCTCGTTACTCGTTACTCGCTACTCGTTACTTACCTGCGTCGCAGACGCGGATCGAGGGCGTCGCGCAGTCCGTCGCCCATCAGGT
>JBBSFO010000099.1:0-11426 GCA_038238655.1 Thermomicrobiales bacterium
CGGCGAGAAGGTCGCCTTCGGCACGCTCGTCCTGCTCGAACTGGAGAAGCACAACGCCCAGGACCGGCGCGACGTGCTCGACTTCTGCCTCGCGGTCGGGCTACCCGTCTGCTTCGCCGATCTCGGCGTGCCGCATATCACCCCGGCGCAGATCGCGACGGTGGCGGAACGTGCGCTGGCGACGGGAGAGACGATCTACAACGAGCCGTGCACGCTCTCCCCGGAGACGGTGAGGGCGGCGTTACGGTCCGCGGATGCCCGTGGCCGGGCGGCAAGAGCGGTCACGATTGCGGCGTGAGGGTCCGTGAGACGATGCCATCAATAAACAAAAATAGGCCGCATGACGACCGATAGTACGGGAAAGGAGCACACAATGCAGAGACCGACCGAGAGCCTACGGGTGATTGTGGTCTATTACAGCCGGTTCGGCGCCCTCAAGGTGGTGGCCGAACAGATCGCCGCCGGGGCGCGGAGCGTCGAAGGGGCGGAGGTCCATCTCCTCCCGGTGGGCGATGATCCCGTTGAGGCACTCCAAGCGGGCGAGCAGGCAGGCGAGATGACGATGCGTCGGGCAGAGGTGATTGGCGAGCTCGGCGCGGCCGACGTCGTGATCGTCGGCGCGCCCGCGTACTTCGGCGGGATGGCCTCGCCGATGAAGCGGTTCTTCGAGGACTGCACGACCGCCAGCAACGCGATCGTGAAGGATCGTTCGCGGCCCTGGCGTCACTATCTGTTCCGCGACAAGGTCGGCGCCGCCTTCACCAGCTCCGCGACGCCGCACGGCGGCAACGAGCAGGCGCTCCACTCGATTCTCACCATGATGATGCATCTGGGGATGATCATCGTCACCCCCGGCCAGGAGGAACCGATCCTGGAGAACGACGCGGCTCCCTACGGGGCGACGACGATCACCGGATCGGACGGCAATCGCGAACCCACGCCAGCGGAGCAGGAGGCCGCGCGGGTACTCGGCAAGCGCGCCGCGATTCGGGCGATGTGGCTGACCAGGGGCCGGACCGAATGGGAGAAACGGCACGGCGCGGTCTGGGCACAAAGTAACGCGTATCCCGACTGACGAGGCCGGTATTGCTGCAAAACGGAGACTCGGCCGCAATGGGCTGGGTCGTCTTGCGAGCGGATCGCGTCGTCATCCCGAGATCAAGCGGGCGATCACAAACGCCGCAGCTGCGGCAACGCCGCCGATCAACATCGTTTGCACGGCGCTGCGCAGCGGCACCGACCCGGTGAAGCGCCCCTTGACATACCCGAACACCAGCAGCGCCAGGAGCGTCACGACCACCGAAATCATTAATGCGGCACGCGCGCTGTTAAGCACGATATACGGGGTGAGTGGGATGAAGCCGCCCGCGATGTAGGCCCCCGCGATGGTCAGCGCGCTCGTGAGGGCCCGCTTCGGGTCGGGCTCCTCCAGGCCGAGCTCGAAGCGCATCATGAAGTCCGCCCATTCCTTCGGGCGGGTGCTGAGCGCCTGCGCGACGCGGGCGCTCCCATCGTCCGAGAGGCCGTAGGTACGGAAGACGTCCTCGACTTCGGCGATCTCCGCCTCCCGCTTCTCAACGATCTCCTGCTCCTCGCGTCGCCGCTCGCTCGCGTAGTGCTCGGCGTCGCTGCGGGCGGCGAGGTAGCCACCGAGGCCCATGGCGATGGAGCCCGCCGTGATCTCGGCGAGGCCCGCGGTGATGATGATGCGCGTCGAGTCCACCGCCCCGGAGAGGCCGGCGGCGAGGGCGAAGGGAACTGTCAGCCCGTCGGATATGCCGATCACGATGTCGCGGACGGTCTCACCTGCCGTGAAGTGGCGCTCGATATGCGGCGTTTGCGGCATGGCGGTCGTCATCCTCCTCTTACTCTGCGGCTGATTGCTCCGTCACGCGGACGAGCAAAACCGGCATGTGCGAGGCTTCCACGAGTCGCTCGGCGACACTGCCGAGCATCCAGCGCTTCACGCCCGTCCGGCCGTGGGTGGACATGACCACGAGATCGTACTCCTTCGTGTCCAGCATCTCCATCAGCGTCATCGGCGCGCCACCTTGTTTTACCACGGTATCGGTCACGACGCTCGCGGCGCTAACCGTGTGGCAGGGCAATCGCATCTAACCGGCGATGACCTTGAGCAGATGGCGCTCATCCCAGGCCGTCTTGAGACGCTTGTTCTTGATTGCTACCTTCGCGATCTGCCCCTTCTTCAAAAGATTGAGCGCGATATGCCGTCGCACGACGAGCTTCAGCGGCACCTGCTCGCCGCCGCCGATCCAGAGCGGAATGTGTGGCTGCTGCACGCCCTTCGGTTCATTGATCGGCTTGTCGATTGTGTAGTACTTGCCGGTAAACGCGGGATAGTCTTCCGTCCACATCCGGTGGATGATCTCGACACCTTCGCGGAACTGCACCATCCGCTCGCGCAGCTCCGGCCAGTGATAGCCGTACGCTTTCCATTCGTACTCGTGCCACCCCGCGCCGATGCCCGCGTAGAGTCGGCCATGGCTGGCGACATCGACCGTGGAGGCGATCTTCGCGTACAGCGCGGGGTTGCGATAGCCGTTGCAGCCGACCAACTGGCCGATGTTGACGCGCTGCGTGTCCCGCGCGAGCGTGGCGGTGATCGTCCAGCACTCGAAGGTCGCCTCCAGCGTCGGCGTGGGCACCGTGTGAAAGTGATCGTAGACCCAGATCGAGTCGTATCCGCCCTCGTCCGCCGCCTTCGCGACGCGCGTCATCGTCTCATCCTTCTCGACGGGATCGGCGATCTCGACGAGGTCCATCCGTCAGCCTTGTGGCACAAAGACGCCGAACCGCACTGCCATCTGCATCTCCTCTGATTGAACGAGTCCCAAACGCACACAACACACGCTGACGGTCAGCCCGAATATACCGACCGCCACGATGCTATCGCACGAACGACGTCATGCTCACGCAGTCTTGATCATGGGACACAACAGTGTCTCGCGTGAACGAGCTGTGACAGAGGGCGGGAAATGCAATTGCCTCGCACATGGCCGACCACCGCGTGTAGGCTACCGTACGCGGGCGATGCGTAGCGGATTCGCTGGATGGTCAATCCGGTGGTCGTGGCGGAGACAGATGGGGAGCACCGGCTAGTCTTCGGGGCAATGCGCGTGGTGCTGCGACGGCAACCGCTGTTTATCGAGGCGCAATGGACGAGACGGGAACGGGCACAGGTCACCGGGCGGAAGCGGATGGGCAAGCGAATAGGGGGGAGAAGCGGCGTATCTGTACGGAAGTGCCGCTTTATTCATGTCGAGGAATGGGAAAAGTCGACGCGAAACGGCCGATATTGGCCGTTTCTGGAATGAACCAAATAGGACTACTCCACAATCGGGGCTGTCACCCACGCTACAAAGCGGGAAGCGTGATACGCTGATCGTCTCGAGCGGGAATGGATCGAAGCGCCGTGCCTTCGTGCCCCGCGCATTGGACGAGGTGGAACCCATGTTTTTGCGATGTACGCGCGCCCAGTTCGATCCCGCGAAGGCCGATGAAGTCCTGGCCATCGCCAGTGACCTGAAAGCTACCCTCGATCTCCTGCCGGGGATCCAGCATTCCCATGGCGCAGTCGACCGGGAAGCGGGGAGAAGCATCACCATTACAATCCTCGACACGCGCGAGCACGCGCAGTTCTCGCGCGACGCGCTCGGCGACTTGGTTCCCCGCTTCCAGGCGGCGGGGATGAAGCTGGACGCGCCGGAGATCTACGAGACTATCTGAGCGACAGAAGCAACCCAAACGATGACGGCAAGCCTGGCATGAGAGCCGCCCTCCGACTGGATCTCTCCGCTCGTTCCCGCGTTTCGCGGCGCTTCGTCAGCATGGCGCGAGCTCGACCGGTCACCCGCCGTGTCCGCCCATGTCCGTCGCCGTCCAGCCCGGTTAGAGACCCGCAACTGCCGGGATAATCTCGCGGCCGAACGTCTCGAGCGGGGTGATCTCGTGGACGTTGGGCAGGTTGAAAATCATATGCTGGATGCCGGCGTCGGCCAGGGTGCGACAGGTATCAACGATCTGAGACGCCGTCATCGCTCCCGGCGCGAGGTGGGCTGAGCCGAGGCCACCGAGGACGAACAGTCCCGTGACTGCGAGGTCGAGGCCACTGGTGCGCAGATGCGCCGTGAGGCTGACAGCCGAGTTACTCGCAATGATCAGGAGGGAGGTGCCCACGGCCAGACGCATCGAGAGGCCGAGGCCGAGGACGAGCGCCGGGACGATCACGAAGCCGCCACCGACCCCGAAGAAACCGGTCATCAGGCCGACGACGGTGCCGCTCGCCGCGATCGTCGCCCACTCCCTCGTGCTTCGAACAGCGCCCTGCACACGACCGGTCTCGGACGGTTCGCTACGACGACGGAGCATCGCGGTCGCCGCGACGAGCATGATCAGCGCGAAGAGGACGAGGAGGACGGTGGCGGGGACGAACGTGTTCAGCCACGAGCCGACGAGCGCACCGCCGATGCCGACGACACCAAACAGCAGGCCGGTGCGGAAATCGACGCGGTGCTCACGCGCGTGCCCCATCATGCCGACGAGCGCGTTGAGGCCGACGATGGCGAGCGAGGTCGTCGTCGCGGTCTGCACGGGCTGGCCGATCGCGTAGACGAGGATCGGGACGGTGAGGATCGAGCCGCGACCACCAACGAGACCCAGCGAGAGGCCGATCAGCGCGCCGAAGAGGACCGAGAGTGCGACGTGGGTCATTGTCAGTCCTTATCAGGCCGGGCGAGCGGGGAGCGGTGCGGGCGATGCGACAACGTCGGCGCATACCGCGCACCACAGCGGCGAGAGTGCCAAACCGCTGTTACTCCCGCGTATCGCCGTTGTGTGGGATTGGCTGTTCGCTTTCACCGTCCTCCGGACGGCGTGGCGGCATCATTCAAGTGCCGATTCCCAGCCGGGGCAGTACAAACCGCTGCAGGGCGAACCAGAGGGCGATGACGGCAAGGAAGAGCGCGGGGCCGGAGAGCAGGTCATGCATCGCGTCCCCCTTTCTCCGGTAGTCCCGCCGCTTCCCACGCCTCCATGCCCCCCGTGACGTTGGCGAGATTGCCGTACCCCCGCCCTTCGAGGACGCTGGCGGCGACGCTTGCCCGGTAGCCGCTGCCGCAGATCACGGCGGCCGGCTGGTCGCTGGGCAGAGGCGGTGCCGCGCCCTGGATGATCTCGCCCGCGAAGCGGTGCACCGCCCCGGCGATGTGCCCCGCGTTCCACTCGTCGTCGCCGCGCACGTCCAGCACCGGGAGGGTGTCGTGCCCGGTTTGTCGCCGGGCCAACTCCTGGACCGTCAGCTGCGGTAACGTCCGGACCCGGCAACCGTCGTCCATCCAGGACGTCATGCCGCCCGCCAGGAAGCCCGCGACGCGATCGACGCCGATCCGGTGCAGCTCGGTGCGCGCCTCGTCGTACCGGCGGTCATCGTCGAGGACGAGGACCACGTCCCGGTCGTACGGGGCGAGCCAGCCCATCCACGTCGTGAAGTTCGGGCCGAGACCGGCGAAGACCGCGCCGGGGAGGTGCCCCGCGCCGAAGGCCTCCGGCGTGCGCGCGTCCACGACCAGCCCGCCACGCGTCAGATGGTCCGCCACGTCCGCCGACGTCAGCGCCTCGCCGGGCGGGAGATCGGCCAGGGAAACGGCACCCGCCTTGTTGACCCGCTTGAGGATGGGGTAGTAGGTGGGCGACGGGGGCATGTCGGCGAGCACTCGCTCGACGAACTCGCCCTCCGAGGCGGCGTGGAAGGCGTAGTTGCCCCGCTTCTCCTGGCCGATGGTCGTCGTCGGGGCATCGCCGATCTTCTTGCCGCAGGCGGAGCCTGCGGTATGACCCGGATACACGACGAGGTCATCCGGCAGTGCCTTCAGCCGCTCGATCGTGCGATAGAGCTTGCTCGCCAGTTCCTGCGTTGCGCCCTCGCCGAGCAGGTCAGGGCGGCCGACCTCGCCGACAAACAGGGCGTCTCCAGAGAAGAGCGCGACAGGATCAGGCCCGTGGGCCGGGTCGAAGAGGAGGTAGGCGAGGTGCTCCGGCGTGTGGCCGGGCGTCGCGAGGACCTGGAGATGGAGCGCCCCGATCGGCAGATCATCGCCGTCATCGAGATAGTCCGTCGCGAACTGCTGCCCGCCGATGCGGCTGACGAGGATCGGGGCACGGGTCGCTGCGGCGAGTTCGCGCGCGCCGGAGACGAAATCGGCGTGGATGTGCGTCTCGAGGATCGCGACGATGCGTACCCGATGCGCCTCCGCCCAGTCGAGATAGACGGCCACGTCGCGTCGCGGATCAATGACGGCCGCCACACCGGCGTCCGCGTCGGCGACGATGTAGGCGACCTGCGCCAGGCCGGGAGTGTAGATGCGGTCGATGATCACGCTGTACACCCCTGTCCCGTGGTGACGGGGTATCCCTGTTCCGCCCACGCGGTCATGCCGCCCTCAATGTTCGTGACATTCGTGAAACCGGCCTGTGCGAGGCGCTCCTGCGCCAGCGCGCTGCGGTTGCCGGTGCGGCAGATGACGAGGATCTCCCGATCCGTCGGCAGCGCGGAGGCCCGGGAGGCGACCGTGCCGAGCGGGATGTGGGTCGCTCCCGCAACGTGGCCGGCCCGCCACTCATCCAGCTCGCGCACGTCCACGAGCAGCGCGTCGCCGGCGTCCACCCTGCGCTTCGCCTCCTCCACGTCGATCGCGGCGCTTTCCTGCCGTGAGGCGGAAAACAACTTCTTGAAGATCATCGATGCAACTCCTTGGATGTGATCCATACTGGTGACGAACCATGCGTCATGTTCGTCGTTTCAATCAGGCAGGCCGACCGGCCGCCGGGCGGAGTCCTCAGGTACCGCCCGGCTGCGGTGCGCACGACGATCCGCCGCCGCTCGCGAACGTCGAGAACTGCCGCTCTACCCGCGCGCTCCGGCAGGTAGGGCACATGATGCTCCCCTGGGCGGTGGCGGTGCGAACCAGCTTCTCAAACCGCGCGCCGCAGTTGGGACAGCGGAACTCATATAAAGGCATTTCGCTTCTCCTTCATGACGCGACACCGGTCGTCGGGTCAGCGCCGCTGCGGTGTCTCCGTCATCAGGATCCGCCGCCGCTCTTCGAATTCCGCGTGGTCGATCTCGCCGCGCGCGTACCGTTCGCGCAGCGTCGCGAGGGCACGGTCCTCGGCGGCATCGCTCCCATTGCGCGTGTGGCTGTCGTGCCCGAACGTGCGGATCGCGTAGACCACCACGAGGACCACGGCGACCCAGAAGAGGAGCATGACCGTCATGCCGATCAGCATCGGCCCCCAACCCCAGCCCCCACCATTGTTGTAGTACCCCATCGCATCGTCTCCTGTCGTATCGTCTTCTGAGTACACCCGTTTGGGCGATACCCTCTTCTCCGTGCCGCGCACGGACGAACACCCCGTGGCGCCGGCGCAGCTATGAGCCCGAGGCGGTGGCGTCGCCATCGAGCGCCGTGAGCACCCGCTCCAGCCGTGCCTTCGCTTCGTCGGCGATGGCGCGCAGGGCGGGGGTGTCCACGACGCCGAGCATCGCCGCCGGATCGACGATCGAGACCACCGTGCCGCCGTCGTGGTCGTGGACGATGACGTTGCAGGGGAGCAGCAGGCCCAGCTCGTGCTCGGCCTGCAGGCCCCGATACGCCAGCTGCGGGTTGCACGCCCCGAGGATCACGTACTGCTCGAAGTCGACGGCGATCTTCTCCTTCAGCGTCGCCTGCACGTCGATCTCGCTGAGGACGCCGAAGCCCTCCGCCTTGAGCGTCGCTTTCGTGCGGGCCATCGCCTCCGCGAAGGGGAGCGCGAGCGTCGTGCTAAATCCGTAGTCCGTGGTCGTGTTCATGCTGCATACTCCTTATTGAACCGAGATATCCGATGGCATATCGCCGGGGCGCTCGGTACCAACCCGGACAGCGCTCCCCTTGAAGGGCACCCGCAGGAGCGGGGCAAGCACGCAAACGTCGAATGTCTCCGCCAGCAGAGGTACCAGGCCGACGAGGGCGAGGAGCGCCCCCCGCCCGCCCCGGACGCGCAGCAGTCCGAGCGCGATCAGGATCGAACCGGCGACGATGCGGATGCTGCGGCCGACGCCGGTCGCCATGAAGCGTACGAATCCCATGGTTATCCCTCCGCTATCGGCGCGACGAGCTCGCGCGCCGCTTCGAGTTGACGCAGCAGGATGCGGCGCGTGAGCGCGCATGCCTCGAGGATCTCCGGGTATGCGAGGCGGTAGGAGACCGTCGTCCCCTCCCGGCGCGTCGCCACGACCCCGCGCTGGCGCAGGAGGGAGAGGTGCTGGGAGACGTTGGCCTGCCGCAACCCCGTCGCGGCGATCAGTTCGCCGACAGTCCGCTCCCCCGCGCCGATCAGGTGGATCAGCTCGAGGCGGGAGGGGTCGGCGAGGACTTGGCAGAGCTGGGCCTGGAGCATGAAGAGTTGACGTTCGCGTTCGTCCATTGGCACCTCTTTTATTCGCATATCATCGTATGCGAATGTAACAGATGAATGGATGCGTGTCAATCGCAGTCGTATGTATGGCGACATGGGGTCCTGGTCGCGCATCATGCGACAAATAGTGTTGAAGAATGTCGCCACAAAGGTCTCCAGCAGTGCTGATGAACGCCGATTGATCGGTTTGGGAGCGTTCAGCATCCGCTGCCGCAGCAGGTCGAGCTTCGCGGCTCTCCCGACGGTTTGATACTGCTCTGAAAGTGACGATTTTCATCAGCGGTGGTGCGCCGATGGCGCGCGGCAAACTGCTGTCGAAGTGGTGAACAGCCGAAAATCGCCCACGAATTCGTCACCAACTCTGCCCATTTACGAAGTCCGTACATCCCTCAAACGGACTTCGCCAGCAGTATCCAGTTTGGTGATGAGGTACCAGATGTCGGGGTTGGTCTGTCACCCGAACACATGTCGGAGGGTAGATTCACCAAACCGTCGAGAGAACCAGAAGAGGCCAAACATATGCAAACAATCCCTTTGCTTCGTTTGTCGGGAGAAGGTAATTCAGGCTGGGTGGCGCGGCGAGAGATCGAGATCGACGTGGATGTTGCCGTCCTCGAGCGCCGCGTGCTCCGGCAGATGCAAAGCGCGGAAGAGGTGGAGCATCCGCTGGTTCTCCGGGAGGACAATCGCGTACAGGTGGTTGATCCCCTGCCGCCGTGCCGCGACGATCAGCCGGTCGGTCAGCGCCGCCCCCAGCCCGCGCCCCTGCCATCGGTCGGTCACGACCGCCGCATATTCGGTCTCGTCCGTGCCCGCGTCGCGGTCGTAGCGAACGACGGCGATGATCGTCGCGGTATCCGCCGGATCGAGCGCCACGAGTGCGAAGCGATTCGTGCCGTCAAGATGGGTGAAATAGCGCGCCCGCTCCGCCGTGAGTTCGCGCATGAAGCCGAAGAACCGGAGATAGACCGACTGCTCGCTCAAGCTCCGGTGAAATGATTGGAGCGCGGTGGCGTCCTCGGGCTGGATCGGTCGGAATGAGAGGATCGTCCCATCGAGAAGGGTCAGCATTCCCTCACGCGCATCGCTCGTGAATGGCGCTTTCAGATCGAGAGTAGCCATCAACCGCCGTCCTTCCGCTCAGCACCCGGATACCGCATCGCCAGCATGCGCAGGCCGTTCGCGACGACAACGAGCGTGCTCCCCTCGTGAGCGACCACAGCGACCGGCAGCCGGATCAGGCCGAATGCGGCAATCGGCGCGAGGACGGCGATGACGCCGAGGGCAATCGTGACGTTCTGCCGAACGATGCGGCGGGCTTGACGGCTCAGGGCGACACCGTCCGCCAAGCTCGTGAGGTCGTCCCCCATCAGGGCAACATCCGCCGTCTCCAGCGCGACATCGGTCCCCGCGCCACCCATCGCGATCCCGACCGTCGCGGCGGCGAGCGCGGGCGCGTCGTTCACACCATCGCCCACCATTGCCACCACGCCATACCGTGCGCGCAGTTCGTGGATCGCCGTCAGCTTCTGTTCCGGCAGCAGTTCGGCACGTACGCTGTCCAGCCCCAGGTCCGCGGCGATCGCCTGCGCCACACGCGTGTTATCCCCGCTGAGCATCACCGTGTGCCGTACGCCGAGCCGCTTGAGCGCGGCGATCACGTCCCGGGCCGCAGGGCGGAGCGTGTCCGCGAGCGCCATACACCCGAGATAGCACGTCCCTTCAGCGACGAAGACGACCGTCTTCCCCGCCGCCCGCAACGCCTCGGCACGATGCAGCGCTACATCCGGGACGAGGACTGTGGCATCCGCGAGGAGCGCGGGGGTGCCGACGCGGGCGTTTTCGCCCTTGATCACCGCCTCCACGCCGTTGCCGACGATGGCACGGAACCCGCTCGCGTGCGGGAGCACCAGTTCATGCTCGATGGCGCTCGCGAGCACGGCACGGGCGAGCGGGTGCTCCGAGTGCCGCTCGATGGCCGCCGCCACCGCGAGCAGGCGATCGGCAGCGATGCCCGGCGCGGGGACGAGATCGGTGATTTCCGGCGTGCCGCGAGTGAGCGTCCCGGTCTTGTCGAAAGCGATCGCATTGACGCGCCCCAGTTCCTCCAACGCGCCCCCGCCCTTGAAGAGGATGCCGCGCCGGGCGGCGGCGGCAATCGCCGAGAGGATCGCGGCGGGCGTGCTGATCACGAGGGCGCAGGGCGAGGCGACGGTCATTAGCGTCATCGCGCGGTAGAAGGCGGGCGCGAACGCGACCCCGAACGCGAGCGGCGGCACGGCGATGAAGAGGCCGACGAGGACCAGGACGCCGATCGTGTAGCGCGTGCCGATCCATTCGGTCATCCGCTGCGTCGGCGTCCGCTCCGCCTGTGCCTCCTCGACCATGCGAATGACCCGCGCCAGCGTGCTCTCGGCCGCGAGTTTGGCGACGGTGATCTCCAAGGCGCCGTCGCCATTGATCGTCGCCGCGAAGACGGGCGCCCCGGCGCTCTTCGACACCGGGACGGATTCGCCGGTGATCGGCGCCTGATCGACGCTGGAAACGCCCGCGAGCACCGCACCGTCCGCAGGGATCCGCTCGCCGGGCCGCACGATGACGACATCCCCGACGACCAACGCCTCCACCGGCACCGTCTGTTCCACGCCCGCCCGCCGGACGAGCGCCCGCTCGGGACTAAGTTTCATCAGCGCCCGGATTGCATGGCGGCTGCGGCCCATTGCGTAGTGCTCGAGCCCGCCGCTGAGGGAGAAGAGGAACATGAGGATCGCGCCCTCGCGCCACTGGTTGACGGCGGCCGCACCCAGCGCGGCGAGTACCATCAGTAGGTTGACATTGAGCGTCCGCTGCCGCAGCGCGGTCACCATGCCGAGCACAGGATACCAGCCACCCGCCACGTACGCGACGAGATAGCATCCGACCGCCACAGGCGCCGGGATCACGCCGAGTCC
>JBBSFO010000100.1:0-11296 GCA_038238655.1 Thermomicrobiales bacterium
TCGAGCAACTGGAAGAGGCGCGTTCGCCCGATGCCGACGGCGTCCGCCACGCGCTCCCACGCGACGCCGCCCATCGCATCCTTCAGGTGGGCGAGGCCGTCGGCGCGATCCACGTCGTTCAAATCCTCGCGCTGCAAATTCTCCATCAACTGGTCAATCAGCCGCTCGCTCGACGCCTGATCCTCGCGCACGATGGCGGGCATCGTTTCCAGCCCGGCGATCCCCGCCGCCCGCCAGCGTCGCTCGCCGTGGATAATCACGTAGCGGTCGTGCGGGCGGTCGTACCAGACGGCGATCGGCTGCAAAATGCCCCGCGTCTTTAGCGACAGGGCGAGTTCTTCCAGCGACTCCTGCGGGAAGGATTTGCGTGGCTGATCGGGGTCGGGCACGATCCGGTCGCGCCGAATCTGCTTGGCGTTCATCATCTCCTCGACGCCCGCCCCGCGCGACGAGGTGTCCTTCAGGAGATCGGCGACGACGGCAAACTTTCTCGGTTTACTGCTCATGGCCGGATCTCCTTCTCAACCTTCTGCGCCACCTGCCGGTATGCTTCCGCGATCGAGGATTTGGGGCTGTACGCGAGGATACTCGTGTAGGCCGCCACCGCCTCCGCGCCGCGCACAGAGAGGGGGATGCTCGGCAGGATCAGCAGGTGCGGAAAGCCCGTGCGCAGGTCATCAATCATGTCGCTGGCGAGGCGCGAGGTCGCATGCACCTTGGTCGGCAAGAAGCCGACGATCTTCAGTTTCGGGTTCAGCCGCTGCACTCTGCCGACCATCTCGAACAGTTTCGGCAGCACCATTACCGAGAGCGGATGCGGCTCGATCGGGATAATCAGGTAGTCCGCCGCGACGAGGATGTTGATCGAAACGACATTGAGGGAGGGCGGGCTGTCAATCAGCAGGTATTCGATGTCCAGTTCCGCCAGCGCTGCGGGCGTCAATTTACGGGCGAGGGCGCGCTCCCGTTCCAGGGCATTGAGGAGTTGCAGTTCGGCGGCGGCGAGGTCCGGGTGGCTCGGCACGACGGAGAAATTCTCGATCGTCGTTTTCCGCATCACATCCTTGACCTCGATCGTGTCGTCCACGAGCAGATCGTAGGAGGAAGATTCCAGCGTCAGCACGTCCACGCCGAGCGCCATCGTCAGGCTCGCCTGCGGATCGAGATCAATGGCGAGTGTTTTGTGCCCGCGCTCCGCTAACGCCGCGCCAACATTGAGCGTGCTCGTCGTCTTCGCCGTGCCGCCCTTCTGATTGAAGAAGGCGATGACGGGCACCGCGCGTCCGTTGTCCGCTTTGGTTCGTGGCATGTGGATTCCCCGCTCCCCACCCGGAAATCGCCGCGACTCACACCCCTGTATCGTTCGCCGCTCCGGTGTCCGTACAATACTCGAAGTTCGGACGACGCGCAACAATGAGTAGCCAGTAGTCGGTGACGCGCGTCGCCACGTCTTCTTCGGCCTTTTCCCGAGGAGCACAGGTCGGCCCAATTACCCGCCTACCCGCATCATGGTAGACTATGAATGGGTCATCGGAAATGAAAGGCGGCGCACATGAGCACGATTGTCACGATGTCGGATCGCGGACGCATCACCATCCCGTCAGCGATCCGCGAGGCATTGCATCTCGATGATAATGTGCAACTGCAATTGGATATCGTTGATGACCGGCTGATCATCACACCGGCGATTACCATCCCGCGCGAAGATGCATGGGCATACACGCCAGAGGAAAGTGCGGCTATCGAGCGAGCGCGGCATAGCCCGCTCTTGCCAAACGTGGGCGAAGATGACTTGATCGCGATTATGGAAGCAGACGATCCGCAGGCAGCAGCGCGCGCGTTGATTGCAAAACATCTCAATGCCTGAGTATGCAACGATCATCCTCACGACTGAGTTTGTGGATTCCTACGGCGGGCGTGAGTTTTCAGCGGCGGAACGGCAACGGTTCGCGCGAGCGTTGCGATTGCTCGACAGCAACGAACAGCATCCATCGTTGCGCGTTCATCAACTTACAGGGAAGGAACGCGGCGTGTGGTCCGCCTCTGCATCGGACGAACTGCGCATCACCTTCGAGCGGCGGGCGGATGGAAAGAAAGTCATCCTTCGCTGTAGTCGGCACTACCAGTAAGGCGACCAAGAATAAGCCCAGTGAAACGGCAGGTGCGGAGAAGAGGGGGAGAAGGAATGTGCAATGACCGGACGCATTGATGACTTCGATAGCGTCGCCCTGCTCGCACCGATACCGGCGGACGCAATCGCCGTCTCGCATTTGCCTGCGGGCGAGCGCCTGAAGGACGGCGATGAGGGTGCGGTCGTGGACGCCATGTACCGAGATCGGGGCTGGATGACAGTCGAATTCTTCCGCGCCGAGAGGACGTTCACTGCAGAAATAGTAATCATACAGTTCAATAGAAACTGATTTACTTCTTCATCAAATAATTGAGCATCTCATCTATTTCCTTCAGACCCGTAAGCAAATCCGTGACTCGATCTAACTCGCTCTTCGGATCTGGTGGCTGTTGAGTCCGGTTCACAGCCGCGGAGATGTGAGCGGCGTTTCCACGATCCTGTCCAAAACTATCAATAGTTGCAAGCCAAGCCGCATCGATATCGTCACTCTCGATGCCGACACGCAAGAGCATATCGAGTAGATTTTTCTCGCGGATACCATGATTCTTCTTCAGAGTAAACATTAGAGAAGTACCCGCGTTTTTGACCTTATTGGACAGTTTCAATCTGTCGTCCCAAGACGGCCGCTGACTAGATTGGGAAGAAACTATGCTGTCGGGAGGGCTTTCCATATTCATACCTGAAAAGGCGAGTAAGGCGGGAATAACCTTTGAAACCTTTCCATAATTCTGCCAATTATTTATGGCGGTAAGATAGACTTCGCTAACTCGGTCTTCGAAGTAGGATTCAAACCCAGCATGGGCCAAAATACGATAGGCTAACGTCTTCGTGTATATGAGCTGTGAATAGTTACCGATCGGACTGAAGTTCTTGGGTAACATAAAGCGTCGCAGTTTTCTTAACTCTTGTTCCAAGTCCCTGTATTGGCGTGACTTCTTTTTGTGGATTGCCGGGATGTTCATTTTCATTTTCCAGTAATATTACGGTATAATCCTATTGTTAAGTTCGTCCCACTCCGGCACCGGAATCTGCACCTGTAGACACTCCCGCAAGGCCATTCCCCATAGTGAAAGACGAGCATACGTCGCCTGTAGGCTCTTCGTTGTCGATTCGACAGCATCCCGAAAATCCGTGTTGACATTGAACAGATCTTTAAAGGATGCCACAACAGCGTCTTTGTTTTCAATTGCAGCCTGCCGGATAGAGACGTGTGAAAAGTAATAGACTAAGACATCTAAGATTGCTCGATTGATCCTTGGTTCGTAAGAGTCACCGAGCCACTTCCGAGAGACACTCCGAGTGCCGAAGATATCTATAGCGGCATTGATTGCATCGTCAATCGAATCAGCTTGATTTTTAATATGATCTTCCCGGGTATGGAATTGTATATTCAGTCGCTCACACGTCATATCTAAGAACGCGCTCAGATCGCCCGAGTACTCCGCAAGGAAATTCGCGAAACCCATAAAGCGCACGAGCAATTCTACATCCCGCATACGGAAGTCCGGATGGTTGAGTCCTAGTATCACTTTCAAAGGGGGACTGCTAGCTGACCTTTCATCTGCAAAGTCAACGAATGGTCCTGGGAACAGCGCCTGTCGGAGTTCTTGTGGAGAAAGGGCGACACTAGTTGTGTTCAAGCGTAAGAACACCAAATGGAGGAATGCAGCATTCGGCCAGTTCCGGATAACCACCGTACGAATTGTCTGGTTATTAAAGGCATCCAAATCATTCTGAAGCAGCGGGTCCGTCTGAAAATCGGAATATTGTCGTCCATTCAAGTCAACTCGAACTTCTAAACTAATAAGGCGGAAATTGTTATCTCTTTCATCTTTTGGCCCAGCCCCTGTAAATTTAAGGAGGCTCGTCAGGCGCTGCTTACCATCAAGAACGAGATAACGGCCTCGCTCTCCCTTTCGCTCTGCCAAGACCAATTGAGGGATGGGAAGACCTAAAAGTAGCGATTCAATAAACTTGCTCTTCTTTCCACGGGTCCAAGCATCGCGTCGCTGAAAACGGGGCGCCAGATCAATATTCTCTCGATTGAGTTGCGAGAGGATTGTTTCAGTGGTCCAATCCGTCGCATTGAGCACGACCTGAGCAATTTGCTCTGGCTTCACTTTCCCCGGTTGTTCCTCCTCAGCATATTCATCAACGAACTCATTGCCTTCTAAGAGCAAGCCATTCATAATGCACACCTCTCCATGGACAAACTACTATATCCTATCTCTTGCCTCAGACTACCATAATCATATGCTAACGACACCATTGCTTCGTCATATAGGAATATTTAGCTACGGTATGATCTATGTACCTTACTCAGATTGCCTTTCCATCTACCCGAATGATCTCATTATCGAAAAGGTGTCCGGTGATGACGAGCCAGGTGTGTTACAATACGCGCTGTTTCGCGCGGGCCGGTGGGTGCGGAGGCGTGAAAATTGGGACGATACACGGGCGCGGCGGTGCGGAAGAGGGGGATTCCTGACCATGAGCGAGCGACGGATGGGGCAGCAGGCGCTGGATTACCGGCGGAAGTACCGGGGCGTGATCGGGGTCGAAAGCAAGATACCGGTGCGCGACGCCTCGGTGCTCTCCCTCGTTTACACGCCCGGCGTGGCCGAGCCGTGTCTGGAGATCGCCCGCGACGCCGAGCGCTCCTTCGATTTGACGATGCGCGGCAACACCGTCGCCATCGTCACCGACGGCACAGGGCTGATGGGCGGCTCCACGCCGCAGCCGGAGGCGGCGCTGCCCCTGATGGAGGCGAAATCGGTCCTCTTCAAGACCTTCGCCGGCATTGACGCCTTCCCGATTGCCCTCAACACGAGCGACATCAGCCGCATCGTCCAGACCGTCAATGCAATGACGCCGACCTTCGGCGCGATCTGCCTCGACACGATGGCCGCGCCTCACTCGTTCTCCGTCGCCGACCACCTCGAAAAGGCGGCGAATGTGCCCGTCTTCGCCAACGGCCACCACGGCACCGGCGTCCTCGTCTATGCCGCCTTGATCAACGCCCTGAAGGTCGTCGGCAAGTCGCTCGAACGGTGCCGCATCGTCATCAACGGCGCGGGCGTCGCGGGGATCGGCGTGGCGCGGTTGCTGCGGCGGATGGGCGCGCACGATTTGGTCGTCTGCGACCGCGCCGGGGCGATCTACTCCTACCGCGAGGAGCGGATGAACTGGGCGAAGGCGTACCTCGCCAAAGAAACCAACCCCGAGAACCGGATGGGGATGCTCGGCGATGTGATCGCGGGCGCGGACGTCTTCATCGGCCTGTCCGCCGGCGACACGCTGACCGGTGAAATGGTCGCGACGATGGCAAAGGACGCGATCGTCTTTGCCCTCGCCGTGCCGACGCCGGAGATTGACCCGATCGTCGCGCGGGAGGCGGGCGCGAAGATTGTCGCCACCGGTCGCAGCGACTACACGAACCAACTCGATGTCGCGCTCGTCTTCCCCGGCTTCTTCCGGGGGCTGCTCGATTGCCGCGCCCGCAATATCCGCCTCCGCACTCTCCGCTACGCCGCCGAAGCGCTGGCCGGGCTGGTCATGCCGGACGAGTTGCACGCCGATCATATCGTCCCCGCTATCTTCGATTTCCGGGTCGCGCCTGCCGTTGCGGCGGCCGTCGCGCGGGCGACGAACGAGGCGATGGAGGCCCGCCTGCGCGCCGACCCGGATGAAGTCGCCGAGCGGACGCTGCGCTACTGCTACGAGGGGCGGCTGATGGAAAACCATCGCCCGCACCACCGCGAGATGACCTTCCGCGAGGAGGCGATTGACCTACGCGAGCGGTACGGCGGCGTGCTCGCCGTGCGTTCCAAAATTCCAATCCGCGACCAGCACATGCTCAACATGCTCTATGTCCCGCCCGCAGCATTGGCACCCGCCGAGGAAATCCGCGCCAACCCGATGAGCGTCTACGACCTGACGGCGAAGGGCAACCTCGTCGCCATCGTCACGGACGGCTCGGCTGTGCTCGGGTTGGGCGACATCGGGCCGCGCGCCGCCTTGCCGGTGATGGAGGGCAAGGCCGTCCTCTTCCAAACCCTCGCGGGCGTTGAGGCGTTCCCGATCTGCCTCGCCGCGCGGCAAGTGGACGAGATCGTGGACATCGTCAAGGCAATTGCCCCCACCTTCGGCGGCATCAATCTGGAAGACATCGCCGCGCCGCGCTGCTTCGAGATCGAGAAGCGGCTGAAGGAAGAACTCGACATCCCCGTCTTCCACGACGACCAGCACGGCACGGCGGTCGTCACCCTCGCCGCGCTGATCAATGCCCTGCGCATTGTGGACAAGAAGATCGAGGACGTGCGGATCGTCATGAATGGTGCGGGTGCGGCGGGCATCGCCGTCACCGATCTGCTCATGCTGGCGGGTGCGAAGGACGTCGTCCTGTGCGACACGCGCGGCGCACTGGCCCGGGGGCGGGCGGGCATGAATGCCTTCAAGGACGAGATCGCGGCGCGGACGAACCCGCAGCGACTGGACGGCTCCCTCGCGGACGTGATGGAGGGCGCGGATGTCTTCATCGGCGTTTCCGCGCCGGGCTGCGTGACGGTGGAGATGGTGCAGTCCATGGCCGCCGGTGCGATTGTCTTCGCGCTGTCCAACCCGGTGCCGGAGATCGCGCCCGATGCCGCCCGTGCCGGTGGCGCGGTGGTCGTCGCCACAGGTCGGAGCGACTACCCGAACCAGGTGAACAACTCCGTCGCCTTCCCCGGCATCTTCCGGGGAGCGCTCGATGTTCGGGCGCGCGGCATCAACGACGCGATGAAGATCGCGGCGGCGGAGGCAATTGCCGCCCTCGTCACCGAGGACGAACTGCGCCCCGATTACATCTTGCCGAAGAGCCTCGACCTGCGCGTCCCTTCCAAGGTGGCGGCAGCCGTCGCTCGTGTCGCGATGGAAACCGGCATGGCCCGGATCACCGTGGACGCCCAGCGAGTCGAGCAGAACACCCGCGACCTGATCTACGAGGGCCTGATCGCGGCGGTGTGAGCGAAGGAGAAAGTAGCGAGTAACGAGGGGTAGGGACGACTCCTCTCGTTACTCGCTACTCGTTACTTTCCCCACGTCTCCATCACCTGCCGCAGGATGGTGAACTCGCCGATGTGATAGGCGTTGTGGTCCGCGACGAGCAGGATTTCGCGCAGGATCGTTTGGCCGTCGCCGTGGAGAATCGTGGCGGAAAGATCGGTCTGCGGGTCGCTCGCGATGTCCTCGATTGCTTTCAAGTCGGCGCGGAAGGCGGCGAGCGTTTGATCCCACGCAGCAGCGTCCGCCTGCACATCCGGCGCGGGCCAGTAGTCGTCCGGCCACGCGATTTCCCGATAATTCGGGTTGCGGATGAAATCGAGGATGTCCCACTGCGTGATGCGCAGGTGTTCGAGCAGGTGCCACGGCGTGTAAGGCACATTCGGTGGCTGCTGATTCATCGCGTCGGGCGGGAAGTCCGCCACCGCATCATCGAACGACATGTGCGCGTTCCCCCCGCGCAGGAGGTGAAGCAGTTGCTCGCGTAATGCCGTATCCATGTCCATCTCGTGCTCCTTTCTGATACCGCCGTGCCATCATAGCACCGGTTTCATATACTGGTTATCCCGCGGTACACTACGTCGCGACAGTGATAATCGGAGACGAAAAAGGAGCCTGTGCGATGCGCATCGTTATCGGCAGTGACCATGCGGGGTTCGCGCTAAAGGAGCCGCTGGTGCGTGCCCTGATGGAGTGGGGGCATGAAGTCGAGGATGTCGGCGGGTACACGACAGCGGAGGTGGACTTCCCGGACATTGCCGGGCGACTGTGCGGCGTCATCCTCGCGGAGCGGGCGGAGCGGGGGGTGATGGTCTGTGGGACGGGGATCGGCGCGTGCATGGCGGCAAACAAGGTACCGGGCATCCGCGCCGCCTTATGCCACGATGTCTATTCGGCCCACCAGTGCGTCGAGCACGATCACGCGAATGTCTGCTGCCTCGGCGCGCAGATCGTCGGTGAATGGCTCGCCCGCGATCTGCTCCACGCCTACCTCGATGCCCGGCCGAGTACGGAAGAGCATTTCCTCCGCCGCCTCGCCAAACTGGCGGAAATGGAGCGGCAACCGGTGGTGGACGGAGGATGACCGCTCATGTGTGCCGCTATTCCCGCAGGGCTTGGAGCGTTGCCTGTTGCAGCGACGGGTCAATCAGCGCCTGCATGTGATTGACGGCGAATGTCTGGTGCGGCGCGCCGAAGGCGTCCGGCCATTTACTGCTCTCCGGCCCGACCGCTGAATCGCCCTTGTCGAGTTCCGCCAGCCCGCCGAAGCGATCCCCAACGCCGGGGATGCGCGCCAGTTGCTCCACCAGAAAGGCGCTCGCCGTTCCGAGCAAGTGAACGGTGTGCCCCATCTCGGACAGGTAGAAGTGGATAAAGGTCGGGTTCGTACCGCCGAAGCCGTAGTACCGCACGCCCGGTAGCGGCTGCTCGCCGTCCGCCAGCGATTGCAGCATCGCACTCTGTGGGTCGAGTTCATCGAAACCCGGTCCCTGCGCTAGCGCGCCGAAGGAGTGTAGCAGCGCCTCGCGCACCCGGTTCGCCAGGTCCGACAGGATGGGAGCGATCCGGTGCGTGAACAAACCGCCGAGCGGGCCGGGCAGATTGTGGCCGAGGCTGCCAAAATCCATCTGATTGCTCAAGGTATTGTTGTATTCATCGGCCAACTTCGGCATGTACGAGCCGTGGTGCGGCGTGCAGAGGGTAATCACCTTGCGCAGGTGCGGCACGCCGCCACTGCCGAGTTGCTTCAACGCCGTCCGCGCCACGAGGCCACCCCTGCTGTGGCAAAGCAGCGCCAGCGGGGGGGCAGCGCCGCCATTTGTGGCAACGTCCTGGTCATAGGGAGCGAAAACCCGCTGTTCAAGCGCGCTCAACACGGTGACCGCCTCCGTCACCGCATACTGGATCAGGTCGGAAGGTTGACTCTGGCTCCAGATGATAGCGGTGATCCCCTCGTTGCGGAGCAACTGCACCCACGCCGTGACGCTGCCCGGCTCGTAGGGTGGAGATGAGCCGAGGCCGTGGGCGTCATGTGGCTGGGCTTCGAGGTTGAAAAGCCAGGTGTCGCTCGGGTTCAGGCCGACAGGATCGCCCCAATGCTGGGCATTTCCGCCGATGCCGTGGATCAGCACGACGACGGGCGCATCCATCCGGCCCACTGAGACAGTCAGATCGGGCACGTTGTTCTCCGCGCGGCACTGTTGCTGAAAATCGTTGAGCAATCCCTCGAAGGTCGGTTGATCCATATCGCGCGCCCCTTTCCTCTCCGTAAGGGTCAGCTTCGCCCGGTGCCATCGCTGGCACGCCGTATCCCGCGTTGCGCATCCGAATTGGCCGCAATCACCGTAGGCAGTCCACCCGGGTGTGCGCTGCTCGCGAAATCTGCGTGCTATCCTTCCGCACTGACGGGCGTTTCTTCCAACTCGCTCGCGCCCTTGTTGACGAGTTCCGCCGCCGTTTCGGCGTCCGGCGGGCGATTGAGCGTGATCTTGCGGTAGCTTTCCGCGAAGCCGACGCCATGTTTCTTGCCCGTTTCTTCCGTCCAGCGGCGCACGAACTGCTCGACATCCTTGATGTCGAACTGGGTCTTATGTTCCGCCAACGCGGCGATTTTCGTGTCCATCGCCTCGGAAACGTCTACAAAGGTCGTGCCGCCGCCCCATTCCTCGACCCAGACTTCCTTGATCTCGTGCGGCTCCAGACCTTCGGCGAGCAGTTCAGGATAGAAATTGAAGTTGCCCGCCGCTGGGAAGATGCCGTAGAGAGCCGCTTCCGCCACCGCCCGGTGATCCGGGTGATTGATGTAGGAGTCGCCGCCAAACCGGCTGTCCGGGTCGCCGGTGATGACGATCTCCGGCTTGTACTGCCGGATGACGCGCGCGATATCGCGTCGTAGAGCGATGGTCGGTTGCAGGACGCCATCTTCGTAGCCGAGGTTGACGACATGCGTGACGCCGAGGACCTGCGCAGCGCGTGCCTGCTCCTCCGTGCGCAGCGCGATCAGTTGCTCGGAAGAGATCGTCCGATCGGCGTTGCCCTTTGAGCCGTCTGTGACAATCACCATCGTGATCTCGGCACCCTGCTTCGCCCAGGTGGCGAGCGTCCCGCCACAACCGAACTCGGCATCGTCCGGGTGGGCGAGAATCGTCATCGCGCGGCTTGGCGCGGTAGTGGCTTGGGCGGTCGGAGTGGGAGTGTCGGCCATCTACGTCTCCTTCTTTCGTGCGTAATAATCGTGGGAGGGGGCCTTCCCCCGTGCGCGGGAGAGGTCAGGGGAGGGGGCCTTCCCTGCTTCCATGTAACGACGCATAGCCTACCACCATTCCGCCGAGTGCTATCATTGAAGGGCGCGCAGTGTGGCGCGCGGCACCCGTCCGCATGACGTACCATACAGGAGTCAACGATGAGCACGACCGCCGCTCCGACCGCCGCCCCCGCGACGGCAACTGCTGCCAAGCCGCCGACGCGCCGACAATACGTCCGTTTCGCCTTTTATCGCGTTGACCCGGCGTGGCGACGTCTGGCCGCCGCCGACCGGGAGCGTGGCTATGCCGAATTCCTCGCTGTCATTGATGAAACGACGCCGACGATGCTCGTCCGCTCGTATTCCTGCATCGGGCTGCGAGCGGACGCGGACTTCCTTTTGTGGCAGGTCTCGTACGAACTCGATGACTTCCAAACCTTCGCCGCCAAACTGAACGGCACCGGGTTTGGTCGCTACCTGACAACGCCCTATGCCTACCTCTCGATGACGCGCCGCTCGCAGTATCTAGACCCGAAGGATCGCGACAGCGAGTCGAACCGCCTGACTATCGAACCGGGCGGGCGGAAATATCTCTTCGTCTATCCCTTTGTGAAGACACGCGCGTGGTTTGCGCTTTCGCTCGACGAACGGCAGGCGATGATGCGCGAGCATATCGAAGTCGGTCAGGGGTATCCGTCAGTGAAACTTAATACCACCTATTCCTTCGGCCTCGACGATCAGGAATGGGTCGTCGCCTTCGAAAGCGACTTCCCGCAGGACTTCCTCGACCTCGTCGCCGCCCTGCGGGAAACACAGGCGAGCATGTACACCCTGCGCGACACCCCGATGATGACCTGCCGCGCCCTCGACATCCGCGA
>JBBSFO010000101.1:0-11295 GCA_038238655.1 Thermomicrobiales bacterium
AGGTTGATGTCGAAGGTGTACTGCCACGCCTCGTCGGTATTGCCGCCCATGCCGCCGCCGACATTGTTGACAAGAATGTCCAGCCCGCCGAATGCCGCCGCTGCTTCCTGCACGACGCGCTCGACATCCGCCGCACGGGTGAGGTCGCCCGTCAATGCAACGGCCTCTGCGCCCTGCTCCCGCAGTCGTTGCGCCGCTGCCTCAACATCCGCCGCCGTTCGTGCGGCGAGGGCGACCCGCACGCCTTCCGCCGCCAATGCGTCCGCGATTGCCGAGCCGATCCCCCGACTCGCGCCTGTGACGAGCGCCCGTTTGCCAGCCAATCCGAGTTCCATATGTACTCCTTCAGGACTAAGGACTGAGGACTGAGGGGGAGTTTCCCGTGCTTCAGTCGGTACTCGCTACTCTACACCACTCGCGTCTGTCTATTCTCACCGTGTCATCGGCTGATGCGGTAGCATAGCGCCAGGGCTACTCAGTCCTCAGTCCTCAGACCTCAGTCCTGAAGGAGTATGTGATGGCGAGCATAACGATGGCCCAAGCCGCCTTGGACGACGATTTGCATGCGTTTATCGCACAGGCGATGGCGCATTATCACGTCCCCGGCGTGGCGGTCGGGGTGTACAATGACGGTGCCCAACAGGTCGGCGGGTTTGGCGTGACCAATGTGGATCATCCACTCGCGGTGGACGAGCGGACGCTCTATCAGATCGGCTCGATTTCGAAGACGTTTGTCGGCACAACAGCGATGCGTCTTGTGGAACAGGGGAAACTTGATCTCGACGCGCTGATTCGCACGTACCTCCCGGACCTCGAACTTGCCGACGCGGAGGCGACGGAGCGCGCGACGATGAAGCACCTCCTTACCCATACCGGCGGCTGGGTGGGGGATTACTTCGACGATCTCAGCGCGGGGGATGACGCACTGGCGAAGATGGCCGTAGCGATGGCTGCGGTACCGCAGGTCGCGCCGCTCGGTACGCTCTGGTCGTACAACAATGCCGGGTTCGCCCTCGCGGGTCGGATCATCGAAGTTCTCACCGGGCAGCCGTTCGAGGCGGCGGTGCAGTCGCTCGTCCTCGATCCGCTCGGCATGCAGCATACCTTCTTCTTCGCGCGCAACATCGTCACCAAGCGGTTCGCGGTCGGCCACACGATCACGGACGACAAGGCAGTGGTCGCGCACCCGTGGGAACTGCCACGCACCGCGAACCCGGCGGGCGGTTTGCTTTCCGATGTGCTGGATTTACTCGTCTATGCCCGATTCCACATGGGCAACGGCACGGCATCGGACGGCGCGCGCGTCCTTGCACCGGAAAGTCTCGCCTTCATGCAATCTCCCCTCTATTCGAAAGGAAGCGCGGGCGAAATGGGGCTGACGTGGATGCTCGAATCCGTCGGCGGCGTCCGCACCGTCCGCCACGGCGGCGGGACGGTTGGGCAGCAGACGACGTTCGTGATGGTCCCTTCCCGGAACTTCGCCCTCGCGGTGTTAACGAACGCGGATCGTGGCAGCGAACTGCACGGCGAGGCGACGAACTGGCTCCTGCATCGCTATCTCGGCCTCGAAGAGCCAAAACCGGCAATTCTCGACGCGACCGCAGACCAACTCGCACCCTATGCCGGGCGCTACACCGCCGCCATGCAGGACATCGAACTGACCGTCGCCGACAGCGGATTTTCCTTACAGCGTATCCCGAAAGGCGGCTTCCCGAACAAGGAGGTTACCGCTCCAGCGATGCCCCCACCCGTCCGCGCCGCGCTGTACGGCGAGAATCTGCTGATCTGCCTCGACGAACCGATGAAGGGCACGCGCGGCGAATTCCTCCGCGACCCGGACGGCGCAATCGCCTGGCTCCGCCTCGGCAGCCGCGCGCACCGGCGGGTGGAATAGGCGGTTCGGAGTTCGGGGTTCGGGGTTCGCAGCAGAGCGTCTATCCTCGAACCTCGAACGCCGAACTCCGAACCATTTTCGTTGACGCTCCCTGCCCCGACTGCTAAAATACACGCGCAAAACGAGCGAATGCGTTGGGATCGTGCGGCAGCGGTGCAGGCAGGGTTCGGCGTTTCCTGATGCGAACCGACGACACTTGCGTCACAGAGATGAAAAGGAGCGACAGCGTGGGCGGGACAATGCATCAACTGAGTCGGCGGCGCTTCCTTGCCGGGGCGACGGCCAGCGCAAGCGCCGCGATTCTCGCTGCGTGCGGCGGGGGCGGCACCGCCACCGATACCCCGGCACCGACCAAGCCTGCCACGGGCGCTCCGACGACGGCCGCTTCGTCTGTCACGACCGGGACGACTGCCGCCAGCGCCCCGGCGGTTGTCGCTACGCCGTCCGCTGCCTCGGCGGTCGCGCCCTCCGGCCCGCTCACGACTGTCGCCGCGCCGTCCGCCGTCGCCAACGCCCCGAAGGGTGGCGCGATCACGCACGCGATTGTTGGTACCGACGCGAAGAATTTTCACCCCTATCTGACGACGGATACCGTCTCGGGGACGTATCAGGGGTACGTCTACGGCGGCGGGCTGATTAAGTACGACGATAACACGCTCGATATCGTCGGCGATATTGCCGAGAAGTTCACGATTTCCCCGGACAAGAAGACCTACACATTCACACTCCGCGACACGAAATGGAGTGACGGGACACCCCTGACGACCGACGATTATGTCTGGACATATCAGCAGGTGATCAAGCCGGAGAATAATTACCCCTATCTGGAAAACTTCGACGACATCGTTTCGTTCGTCGCAATGGACCCGAAGACGCTCGTCATCACGCTCAAAGACGCCTTTGTCACGGGCCTGATTACCGCCGGTTCTTCGATCACGCCGCTGCCGCGGCGTATCTGGGAAAAACTCGATTGGAGCGACCCAACCAAGAACCCGGAGATCAACGCGCCGACGGTCAGCAGCGGCCCGTGGAAACTCAAAGAATGGAAGCGGGACGACCACGCGACCTTTGTCGCCAACGACCTCTACTGGGAGGGGCGACCGAATATTGATACCTTCACGAACCGAATTTTCGGTACCCAAGCACTCGCCTATCAGGCATTGAAGTCGGGCGAAGTGGACTGGTCGAGTTTCCAGCCCGCCGACTACAAGGAAGCGAAGTCGCTCCCGAACGTTACCGTCTACGATTGGTTCGCCGCGAACGGCAACTGGTCGTATCTCGGCTTCAACCTTCGCCGCCCCGCGCTCAAGGACCCGCTCGTCCGCAAGGCGATTGCGTACGCGACCGACCGCAAGGGGATCATTGACGGCGTCCTCAACGGGCTGGGGCGGCCGCTTTCCTCGCCGTTTCCGCAGTCGAGTTGGGCGTACAGCGCGAATGTCGAGCGGTACGACTTCGACGTAAACAAGGCGCAAGACCTGTTCAAGCAGGCAGGGTATACGCTGACCGGCAAGAAGTTGATGAAAGACGGGCAGCAATTGACCCTGAAAATGCTCTATCCCTCCGCTAGCAAGACCGCAGAGGGAATCGCGACGGTGATGCAGCAGCAACTCGGCGATCTCGGTGTCGCAGTGAACGCGCAATCGCTCGAATTCCAGGCGCTCCAGGAGACGCTGAAGAAGGAACCCTTCGATTACGATTTTTTCTCCGGGGCGTGGTCCGCGACGACGGAGCCGTACTACATGTATCAAATCTGGTCGGAGAAGAGCATCCCGCAGCTGAACGCGGGCGCGTACGTCAACAAACAGGTCGAGGACTTGTTCGAGCAGTCGCACCGCGAGTTCGACACCGCGAAGCGCAAAACGCTCTTCGCGCAGATTCAGAAACTGATCACCGACGATGCGCCGTACGTCTTCCTCTATGAAGGCCAGGCGTATACCGGCATTAACAAGCGCGTCGGCGGCATCGCCGTCGGCAAGTTCGGCCCGTACAACATGCACAAGTGGTATGTGACGAAATAACCTAACCCCCCGACCCCCTTCCCGCGAGGAAGGGGGAGCGCGAGCCTTCTGAGGGTCGGGGCGTTTGATGGAACGCCCGGATATTGCAACAAGTCACCCCCTCCTCGCGGGAGGGGGCCGGGGGTAGGTTCCCATGACTCGGTACATCATCCGGCGCGCCATCCAATCGTTCTTCATCCTGATCGGGGTGACGACGTTGACATTCATACTCGTCCATCTCGCGCCGGGCGGGCCGGAGGCATACGCGGAAGACCCGCGCCTGCCGCCGGATTACGCGCAGAAATACCGGCGGCAACTCGGCCTCGACCAGCCGCTGCCGGTGCAGTACGCGAAGTGGGTCTGGCAGGTCGGGCACCTGAATCTCGGGCGTTCCTACGCGGACAAACGACCGGTGACCGAAAAGGTCTTCGAGCGCATCCCGAACACGTTTGTTCTGTCCGGGAGCGGATTCGTGCTCGGCTTCCTCGGTGTGCCACTCGGCATCCTCGCCGCGCAACGGCGGGGCAGGCCGTTCGACCACGGTCTGCGCATCTTCACAGCGATTGGCAACGCGACGCCCGCCTGGTGGCTCGGCATCATCCTCCTGCTTGTCTCCGCCCGTTCCGGGCTGCATCTTTTCCCGCTCGCGGGCACGCAGACGCCCGGCGACGGCTCGCTGCCCGACCGTCTGCACCATATTCTGCTGCCCGCGCTCCTGATCGCGCTCGGCGGCTGGCTGGGGCTGTCGCGCTTCATGCGCTCGGAATACCTCGAGCAGGCGGCGCAGGATTACGTGCGCACCGCGCGGGCGAAGGGGCTATCGGAATGGTTCGTCGTACGGCATGTATTGCGCAATGCGCTCGTGCCGGTGATCGGTTCGGTCGGCGGCGCGCTCAGCCTGATTCTCGCGGGATCGGTGCTGTTCGAGTACACCTTTTCGTGGCCGGGGATGGGGCGGCTTTTCTATGAGGCGGCGACGGAGCGCGATTATCCGGTCGTGCTCGGCATCACCTTTATCGGTGCCATCCTTTCTATCGTCGGTTATTTGCTGACTGACATCGTCTACGCGCTCGTGGACCCACGCGTCAAGCAAACACTTGGAGAGACGGTGTGAGTGAGGCGCGAGCAGCGACGACCTCCCATCTTGCGCGAGCGGAGCAGCGGGCGACCGTGCGGGGCGAGGGCTATCTGCGCGGGGCGTGGCGGCGGCTGCGGCGGGATCGTTTCTCGATGGCGGCACTCGTCCTATTCGCGTTCATCTGCCTGCTCTCGCTCGCCGCGCCGCTCGTCTCCGCGCATATCCTGCATGCCGACCCGAACCGGGGGCGGCTGACGCAGAAGTTCCAGCGCCCGACAAGCGCCCACTGGCTCGGCACGGACGATTTCGGTCGGGATGTCGCGGCCCGATTGGTCCACGCAGGGCGTGTCTCGCTGACCATCGGTTTCGGCGCGACGGCGTTCTCGCTCCTCCTGGGTGTCTCGCTCGGCCTCATTGCCGCCTACTACGGGCGTTGGGCAGATGACGCGATCAACGCCGTCATTCAAATCCTGAATAACATCCCCGGCCTTTTCCTGTTTATCCTGATCTCCGTCCTTTTCCACCCCGGTGTCGCGGGGCTGACGGTGATCTTCGGCGTTCTTGGCTGGACGGGGATCGCGCGCCTGATCCGCTTTCGCGTGCTGATCGAACGCCGCCGCGAGTATGTGGACGCCGCGACCGCCATCGGCGTTCATCCGCTGCGGATCATGTTCCGGCACATCCTGCCGAATGTCAGTTCGATCATCCTTGTCCTCGCCGGGACGGAGATTTTCGGCGTGATTTTGGCAGAGGCGGCAATCAGCTACCTCGGCTTTGGCGTGCAGATTCCGACCGCCAGTTGGGGTAACATGCTCTCGAAATCGTTCGATTACTTCGATCTGGCGCCCTGGCTTGTCATCGCGCCCGGTGTGATGGTCGTACTCACCGTCACCTGCCTTTATCAACTGACCGACGGCTTGCGCGACGCGCTCGATCCGCGTTTGAAGGGGTAGGGGAGTTCAAGGATCGGAGTTCGGAGTCCGATCCCGTTTTTCTTCGAACTCCGAACTCTGACCCATAAATTGACGTTCGGCGCACCGACTGATACAATTTCACATTGTGAAAACGCACATTTCGGGGCCTGGGTGAACGATGCACACGATTGGCGACCCGCATCCGGTTGGCAATGGGCGAACGGCGTGTGGGCAATGAAACAGGGAACAAACCGCGAAGCCGACCGAACATTCTGACAAGGAGGACGCACACCGTGGACGAGCAAGCGAAACGCCTGAGCCGCCGTCATTTCCTGAGCGGAGCCGCTGTCGCGGCGGGGACCGCCATTCTCGCCGCCTGCGGCGGGAGCAGCAACGCCACCGATTCGGCGAAGCCCGCCGCCACGACGGGAAGCGCGGCGGCAACGACCGCCCCATCCGCCGCCACCGGCGCGGCCCCTGCTGCGACAAGTGCCGCACCCGCTGCAACGACCGCTGCTTCCGGTTCCGCTGTCGTCGGCGCCGCGACGAAGCCCGCCAGTTCGGCCGCCGCTGCCCCCGCTACCGGTGGCGGGGCCGTCCTTTCGCAGATTGACGTGAGCGGTGCGAAAAAGGGCGGCTCAATCATCGAAGGCTCAACGTCCGATGTCCGTACCCTGAACCCGCTGCTGCAATCCGATACATCATCGGCCCGGATCAACGCGCTGATGTTCGACGGGTTGGTGGACATCAACCCGGACACCCTGCAGCCCTTTCCGAACCTCGCGACGAAATGGGAAACGTCGTCGGACGGCAAGACCTTCACCTTCACCGTCAAGCAGGGCGTCAAGTGGCACGACGGTCAGCCTTTCTCGGCAGACGACGTGAAATTTTCGTACGACCTGTACATGAACAAGGACACAGGCACGGCGCGCGCCGGGCAACTGCTCGAACGGATCGCCTCCGTCGAGGCGAAGGACGCGACCACCGTCGTCTTCACCATGAAAGACATCGTCGCGCCCTTCCTCGTCAGCAACTGCTCCTATGGCATCCTGCCGAAGCACATCCTCTCCAGCGTCGCGCCGAAGGACATCCCGACCTCGGAGTTCACGACGGCCAAGCCGATCGGCACGGGCCCGTTCACGTTGAAGGAGTTCAAGCAGGGCGACCATGTAACGCTGTCCGCGTACCCGGCGTATCACCGGGGCGCGCCCTTTATTGACACCTACATCCGCAAGTTCGTGAAGGACTCGACCGCGCTCTATCAGCAGTTGAAGACCGGCGAGGTGGATTTTGCCGCCTTCACGGCGGATTTCGTCGAGGACGCGAAGAAGCAGACGAACTTCACGACGACGACCTACGACGCCTTCTCCTTCCAGTTCCTCGGCTACAACCTCGACACCGCCGGCAAGGCCTTGCCGATGTTCCAGGATGTCAAGGTGCGGCAGGCGCTCTTCTACGCGATTGACCGCAAAGGCATCGTGGACAAAATTCGCAACGGCCTGAGCACCGTCGCGCAGGGGACGATGCCGACGATCTCCTGGGCCTATCAGCCGGATAAGATCACGACCAGATACGACTTCGATCCGAAGAAGGCGGCGCAGATGCTCGATGCTGCGGGCTGGAAGAAGGGATCGGACGGTATCCTCGCCAAGGAAGGCAAAAAACTCTCGTTCTCGATGAATTTCCAGAGTGGGGACAAGATCGTCGAGGGGTATGCGTCCGTCTTCCAGGAGAACTGGAAGGACATCGGCGTCGAGATGAAGCCCGTCTTCGAGGAGTTCAGTCAGTTCGTCACCCGCCTGACGAAGACCTTCGACTTCGAGACCTTCTTCGTCGGCTTTTCGTGGGGCGTGGACCCGGATCAGCAGACGATGTGGGATTCCAAGCAGCACGGCCCCGGTTTCAACCTGTATTCCTACAAGAACGACAAGGTGGACCAGTTGCTCACCGACGGCTTGCACACGCTCGATCAGGAGAAGCGCAAGCAGATCTACCTCGACATGCAGAACCTCGTCGTCGCCGATGCGCCCGCGCTGATCACCGACTTCCCGAAGATCATCTACGGCGTCAACAAGCGCGTCAAAAACTTCGTGCCGAGCGCGGTCGTCACGACCCAGAATGCCTACTTGAACGGCTACCAGTGGTATGTGACGGACGGGAAATAGGAGAACCTCACCCCCGGCCTCCTCTCCGTCAAGCGGAGAGGGGGCCGGGTATGGGATTCGTAGGGGCGGTTCGTGAACTGCCCTCCCGGCGATTGCAGACGCAAGGAAGAGGAGTAACGAACGTGGATGAGCGAGCGAAACGGCTGAGTCGGCGGCATTTCCTGGGGGGAGCGGCGACGGTGGCGGCGGGCGCGATCCTCGCGGCGTGCGGGGGGAGCAGCAACGCGACGGACACTGCGAAGCCTGCCGCCAGTAGCGCGCCGACCGGTGCGACGACCGCGCCGACGACGGCTGCCGCAACAACAGCGAGTGCGACGACCGCCAGCGCGACAACGGCGGGCGCGGGTGCGGCGACACAGCCCGCGACGACGGGCACCACCGCCGCGAGCGCCGCGCCTGCCGCAAGTAGCGCCGCCGGATCGCCCGCCGCCAGTACGACGGCGAGCGGTGGCAAGACGATTGCCTCGCAGATTGACGCGGCGGCGATCAAGAAGGGTGGCCACATCACGGAGGCAGATACGACGGACATCCGTGTCCTGAATCCGGTCGTTAGCACGGATGTCTATTCCGGCTACATCACGAGCCTGCTCTTCGATGGCCTCGTGATCGTGGACCCGGACACGCTCGATGCCTCGCCGCGGCTCGCGACGAAATGGGAGATTGCGCCCGACGGCAAGACGTACACCTTCACGCTGAAGCAGGGCGTCAAGTGGCACGACGGCCAGCCCTTCTCGGCGGACGATGTGAAGTTCTCCTACGATCTCTATATGGACCCGAAGACCGGCACCCCACGCGCCGGGACGCTCAATGAGCACATCGCCTCGGTCGCCGTGAAAGACCCGCAGACGGTCGTCTTCACGCTCAAGGATGTGATCGCGCCCTTTATAGTAACGGATGTCGGCTACGGCATTGTGCCGAAGCATGTGCTCGAAAACGTCAAGCACGAGGACATTCCGGCCTCGGAGTTCACGACCGCGAAGCCGATCGGCACCGGGCCGTTTAAGTTCAAGGAGTGGGTGCGGGGCGATCATGTGACCCTTGTCGCCAACCCGGACTACCACCTCGGCGCGCCTGCCCTCGACCAGTACATCTACAAGGTCGTCAAAGACAAGACCGTGCTGTACCAGCAGTTGAAGACGGGCGAAATAGATTACGGACTCGTCTCCCCGGATTTCTTCGAGGACGCGAAGAAGCAGACAAACTTCGACAGCGTGCCGTACGACACGTTCGGGTTCACCTACATTGGCTTCAACCTCGACGCGGCAAAGACGACACTCTTCCAGGATGTCAAGGTGCGGCAGGCGCTCTCCTATGCGCTGGACCGCAAATCCATCGTCGAGAAAATCCTCAACAATCTCGGCACAGTCGGTGTCGGGACCGAACCGTTCCGCTCATGGGCGTACGCGCCGGACAAGATCACGACCAAATACGACTACGACCCGAAGAAGGCGGCGCAGATGCTCGATGATGCGGGCTGGAAGAAGGGGTCGGACGGTATCCGCGCCAAGGACGGCAAGAAACTCTCGTTCACCCTCAGCGCGTCGAGCGGGGACAAGGTGACGGAGGGGACCGTCTCGGTCTTCCAGGAGAACTGGAAGGACATCGGCGTCGAGATGAAGCCACAACTGGAGGAGTTCAGTAACCTCGTCACACGGGTTGCCAAGAACTTCGATTTCGAGGTCTTCCTGCTCGGTTTCGTGCAGGGCGTGGACGCCGATCAGCAGACCTTCTTCGACAGCAAGCAGCATGGTTCGGGCTTCAACCGCGTCGCTTACAAGAATCTGGACGTTGATAAACTGCTCGATCAGGCGCTGCACACCCTCGATCGCGAGAAGCGCAAGCAACTCTATATTGACGCGCAAAACCTGATTGTGATGGATGTGCCGATTCTCGTCACCTACTTCTCGAAGAACATCTACGGCATCAACAAGCGGATCAAGAACCGCATCCCCAATGCTGTGACGAACTTTAACGTCTCGCATTTGTGGTATGTGACGGACGGGAAATAAGATATGGGAAGGTACGTCATTCGTCGCTTAATTGGCATCCCGCCGCTGCTGATTGGCATTACGCTGATCGTCTTCTGTATCGTCCATCTCACACCGGGCAGCCCGGTGGACGATCTGATTTTCAATAACCCCGATATCAAGGCGGAGGATATTGCGGCAATCAAGCAGACGCTCGGCATCAATAAGCCGCTGCCTCAGCAGTATGTCGGCTGGATCAGCCAGCTCGTGCGCGGCGATTTCGGCATCTCGCTGAAGACGTACCGGCCGGTCCGCACGCTGATCGCGCAGCGGCTGCCGAATACGCTGCTCCTGACCGCCAGCGCGCTGGTCTTCTCACTCTGTGTGGCGATCCCGATTGGCGTGCTTTCCGCGATCCGGCGCAACTCGATCTTCGACTATATCGCGACGATCGGCACGACGCTCGGTGACTCGATCCCGTCGTTCTGGCTCGGCCTGATGCTGATCATCTTCTTCGCCGTCCAGTTTGGGGCGTGGGGCCTGCCGTCGCTCCCATCGGGAGGAACGCAGACCTTGCCGAACGGCGGAGACTTCTTCGACCGCGCGCGGCATCTGATCCTGCCCGTTCTCACGATCAGCAGCGTGCAGATCGCGCTCTGGGTGCGCTACATCCGCGCGCAGATGCTCGAAGTACTCAACCAGGATTACGTCCGCACCGCACGTGCGAAGGGTTTGCACGAGACAACGGTGCAGATGCGCCACGCGTTTCGCAATGCGGTCTTACCGCTCGTCACGCCGATCGGGTTGAGCATTCCCGGCCTATTCAGTGGCGCGATCATCACGGAGCGCGTGTTTGGTTGGCCGGGCATCGGCAGCCTGCTGATTGACGGGGCGCAAAACCGCGATTACACCGAGGTGATGGGGGTGACGATCTTCCTTTCCACTATCGTTGTCTTCGCGAATCTCCTGACGGATATTCTCTACGGCGTCGCAGATCCGCGCGTCCAGTACAACTAGCACGCAAAGCGAGGAGCGAGGAACCCGCAATGGCGATCGAAGCAGAGGCACAATCCCGACCGGGCGCGACGGCCCTCCCGCTGACCGGACAGGAGAAGCGGGCGCGGCTGCGGAAATCGCAGAGCAACTACGCCAAGGCCTGGCGTCGCTTTCGCGGCAATAAAATGGCGATTGCGTCACTGCTGATCGTTTCCCTGCTCATTTTGATGGCGGTCTTCGCGCCGCTCATCTCGCGGTACATCTCGCACGTCAGCCCGACC
>JBBSFO010000102.1:0-11273 GCA_038238655.1 Thermomicrobiales bacterium
CTTCTTCGTGTTCTTCGTGTCTTCGTGGTTCAATAGTATCCGTTTCACGGGGAACGATGGATGCGATGAGGAGGGATAAGCGTGCAGGACGAGCGAGAAGATTTGCGCGAGATGGGGGACGTGGTTACGGACGCGCTGCAGACGCGGGAAACGCCGCTCCTGCCGAGTGCGGACGGGCGGCGATACGATCTCCTGAGCGTTGGGGAGGCAATGCTGCGCTTCACGCCGCCATACGGGTTGCGGATCGAGCAGACGCTTTCGCTCGACATCGCGGTCGGTGGCGCGGAACTGAATGTCGCGGTCGCGATGAGCCGGATCGGCGGGCGAACGGCGTGGCTCTCGAAACTGCCCGATACCGCGCTCGGACACATCATCGGCAATCAGGCGCGCGTTCATGGCGTGGACACCAGCAACATCATTTGGACGGATGCCGCAGACTCCCGCCTCGGTCTTTTCTTTCTCGAATCGGGCGCCGTGCCACGCGCGGGCGAAATCGTCTACGACCGCCGCGCCTCCGCCGCCTCGACGATGACGCCGGATGACTGGGACTGGCATTCGCTCCTCCACGAAACGCGCGTGCTGCATATCACAGGCATCACGCCTGCGCTCTCCGCCAGTTGCCGTGCGATGACCTTCGCGGCGGTCGCGGCAGCGAAACAGGCGGGGTGCGCCGTCTCGTGTGACCTCAACTATCGCTCGAAACTCTGGTCGCCCGAAGAAGCCGCCGCCTGCCTGCGTGAACTGCTGCCACAGGTGGACGTGATTCTCACGGGCAGTAGCGATTTGAAGATCATCTTCGGCCAGTCGGGCAAGCCCGCCGAGCTGGCGCAGTGGCTGCGGGCGGAGTTCGGCGTGCCGGTGGCGAGCGTCGGCAAGCGGCGTGGCAACGCGGCGAGCGGCATGCAGGCACGACGGAGCGTCGTGGCGACGGAGCGCGGGGTCTTCACCAGCCCCGGCGCGGAGTTCCAGCCCTTGGACCCGATTGGCGCGGGCGATGCCTACGGTGCGGGTTTCCTCTACGGCTTGCTCACCACCGACGACGAAGAACAAGCCGTCGCCATGGGCGATGCGATGGCCGCCCTGAAGCATACCGTTCCCGGCGACTTCTGCGTCGTCTCCCGTGCCGAACTCGATGCCGTCCTCTCCGGTCAGGGGATGCGCCTGCGCCGGTAACAGAATGAGCGCGGTGATGATCTCGATCAGGCACTTCGGCGAGCGTCCCAAGCGGTCTAGCCGCCTGACGACGAGGACATCACCAACGCGTTACGTCGTGGAAGCGATGTTCTGATTCATGCGGAAGAAGTTTGTCGGGTCGTACTGCGCCTTGATCGCGGCCAGTCGCGCGTAATTCGCACCGTATGCGCTCCGAACCCGCTCACTGCCCTCGTCATGTCCCAGCTCATTCACGTACACTCCGTGCGCCGCGTGGGGTTCAAGAGCGGTGGAGAACGCGCGCGTCCACTCGATGTTGCGGTCGCTTTCGTTCGGGTCGCTCCAGTTCGAGAGGATCGCGAGGGAATGTGGTACGTCCCGGTGGCCGAAGGCCATCGCATCGGGCGCGACCCTGCCGACCGCGCCGTGGAAGTCTTGGATCAGCACGACCGTATACGGCGAGGGGACCGCCTTCGCATGGCGAATGATCGTCTCGATCGCATCGTCACCGATCGTAGACATGTAGGTCGATTTCCAGTAATTCTGCCGACCATAGGGGAAGGCGCCGTCGAGCATCGACTGCAACGCCGTGTACGGCATCGGGCCGATCATGTCGGCGACCGGCGACCCGTGCTGCTTCAGGGGTGCGAGGACGCGCTCGCCCTCCTCGGTGGGCCCGACGTAGCAGGCGACTAGCGCGACGACCATAGTGCCATCCGGCATCGTCAGGATGGCGGCATAGGTCGTCAATTCGTCGGGCTGTGCTGCCGCGAACGTGCAGTAGAAGCGCAGCACATCCGCCGCGTGCTCGAAGGGGTGCACCACCATGCCGCCGAGGATCATCGGCCCGACCGGGTGGAGTTGGTACTCGAACGACGTGACGACGCCGAAGTTCGCCCCCGCGCCGCGCATCGCCCAGAAGAGGTCCGCATTCTCCCGCTCGCTGGCGCACCGGAGGACGCCGTCGGCAGTAACCACATCGACCGAGAGGAGGCTGTCGCAGGTGGTGCCATACTTGCCGGTCAGCCAGCCCGCGCCGCCCCCGAGCGTCAGGCCAGCGATGCCGGTGGCCGAGATGGTGCCGCCGACGGTCGCGAGTCCGAACGCCTGGGTCTCGTGGTCGAACTCGTGCCAGAGCACGCCGGGTTCGGCCCGCGCCGTGCGCGCTTCGGGATCGACGTGGACGCCCTTCATCAGAGACAGATCGATCATCAGGCCGCCGTCGCACACGGCGTTGCCGGCGACGTTATGCCCGCCGCCACGGATCGAGACGAGCAGCCCCTGTTCGCGGGCGAAGTTCACGGAGGCGATCACATCCGCCGCACCCCGGCAGCGCGCAATCAGCGCCGGGCGGCGGTCGATCATCCCGTTCCACACAGTGCGCGCGGCATCATACCCGTCGTCGCCAGGTTCGAGCA
The DNA here is from genome assembly GCA_038238655.1 of Thermomicrobiales bacterium. Taxonomy (GTDB): domain Bacteria; phylum Chloroflexota; class Chloroflexia; order Thermomicrobiales; family JALYUS01; genus JALYUS01. Next base: position 2,571 of record JBBSFO010000102.1, read on the forward strand.
GCTCACCGCGCAGTGTGCTCCTGACATCCTGGATGACCGCCTCGTGGATCGCTTGAGGAACGCGCTGATCGATAACCATGGCCACCCTCCCTTTTCTGATTCTGCTTCGACTCCGCCGACACCGTCCGTTCGAAAACTACCCGTGTGTTGCAGACGGCTTCTTGGCGATAGTGTGCGGCCGCGCGGGCATCTTTCCCAGGCACAACGGATGCACAATGACGTGCACAGTCGGCTGTTCACCCCGGACATGGCCGTGCTACCATGCGGATTGTTGCTCATCCGATGTTCGTCGGCGGTGCGAGCGGCCGAGTGGCCGCTTCCGCGCGATGGCACGCATCGTTACGCAGGCAGGGAGTATGGACACGCACGACAATCCCTCCTTCGGCGCGTTGCTCAGGCACTATCGATCGGCGGCGGGATTGACCCAGGAAGCGCTTGCGGAGCGCGCGCAGTTGAGCGTCCGGGGCATCAAGTACCTCGAGCGCGACGGCCGCAAGCCGTACGGCGATACGGTGCGCCGCCTGACCGCAGCGTTGGGATTGGATGCCGACGCGTGCGTGCGCCTCGAATCGGCGGCACGCCGGGGCAGATCGGCTGAGGCCGGGGACGAGCGGCCAGGCACCAGATTCTACCCGCTCCCCGAGCCACTCGACGCATTGATCGGGCGGGAAACAGCGGTCGCGGCGCTCGGCACCCTCCTCGGCGGCGATTCCGTCCGGCTCGTCACCCTGACCGGTCCCGGCGGCGTGGGAAAAACCGCGCTGGCGCTACGTGTCGCGGCGGAGGTGCGCGCGATGTTCCCCGACGGCGTGGCGTTCGCCCCGCTCGCATCGCTCGCCGACCCTGGCCTCGTCCTGCCGACGATCGCTGACACGCTCGGTGTGGGTGAGGTGGCGGATCAGCCGGTGCTCGAGCGGCTGCGGGCGTCTCTGCACGGGAAGCGGTTGCTCCTCGTGCTCGACAACTGCGAGCACCTCCTCGACGTGGCTCCCGCCCTCGCCGAGTTGCTCGGTCGCTGCGCGCCGCTGAAGCTGTTAGCGACGAGCCGCGCGCCCCTGCACATTCGCGGAGAGCGCGCGTTCCCGGTCTCCCCGCTGGCCCTCCCTGATCGCGCGCGATTGCCCCCGTCCGCTAACCTCGCCATGGTCCCCGCAGTAGCGCTGTTCATGGACCGGGCGGTGGCGGTCCGGCCCGACTTCGCGGTCACGCCGGGGAACGCGGCGGCAGTCGCCGAGATTTGCCTCCGGTTGGACGGGTTGCCTCTGGCGATCGAACTCGCCGCCGCCCGGATCACGCTGCTGACGCCGCAGGCGATGCTCGGGCGCATGGGACGGCTGCTCCCGCTCCTGACCGATGGGGCACGGGACCTGCCGACACGGCAGCGGACGCTGCGAGACACGATTATGTGGAGCTACGACCTGCTGACCGGGCCCGAGCGCCTGCTGCTGCGGCGGTCGGCGGTGTTCGCCGGGGGCTGGACATTCGAGGGATTAGAAGCGATCTGCGGGGTCGAGGGTGATCCCCCCCTCGACTTGCTGGACGGCATGGCATCATTGGTGGCTCAGAGCATGGTCCGGCAGGATGAAGAAGGGGACGGGGAACCGCATTTCGCCATGCTGCAGGCAATCCGCGAGTTCGCCTGGGAGCGGCTGGCGGAGAGTGGCGAGGAATCGGACGTCCGCGACCGCCACGCCGCCTCGATCGTCGAGCTCGCGGAGCGGGCGGCGCCGCACCTCGAGGGAGCCGATCAGGCGATCTGGCTCGATCGCCTCGCGCGTGACGATGACAACATCCGTGCCGCACTCGCGTGGGCGCACGAGCGCAGGTACGCGGACCTGGGGCTTCGGCTCGTCCGGGCGTTGCAGATCTACTGGTTCGTTCGCGGGCATCTCGTCGAGGGGTACGAGCGGACGATCCAGTTTACCGGATTGCTGGAGAGCACGGCCTTCCCGATCTTGTGCAGCGATGCCCTGAACGCCGCTGGGTTCCTCGCGCGCGAGTCCGGCGACTACGCGCGCGCCTATGAGGCGAGCAGGGAAAGCTTGGCACTCAGCCACCGGATAAACGACCGCAAGCGAGCAGCAGATGCACTGGCGAACCTGGGCTATGTGGCGCTCCAGCAGGGGGAGTACGAGGACGCACACGACCTGTTTCAGCGCAGTCTGGCGACGAACCGGGAGCTCGGCAATCGGCAGGGCATCGCCGATTCGCTGAGTTTCCTCGCTTTGACCGCGTTCCGCGCCAACGATTTCGATGGGGCGCGGCGGATGAACGAGGAGAGCCTCGCCATCTGGACCGCGCTCGACGACCGGCAGGCGACGGTGTGGGCGCGCACCCGACTCGCCCTCGTCTTGCTGGAGCAAGGGGCACTTGCGACTGCCTACGGCGAGTTCATGAAGGGCCTGATCACTGCCCGGGAGTTGGACTTCCGCTCCGGCTTCTCCTGGTCCTTCGACGGCCTGGCGCACCTCGCGTCTCGGCACGGTATTCCCCATTTGGCGGCCCGCCTTGCTGCGGTGGCGGCCTCAGTGCGCACAATCGCCGGGATTCGCCTGTCATCGCTGGAACAATCAGAAAATGATCGCCTGCTCAACCAGATCCAGGCAGCAATCGGCTCCGAGCAATATGCAGACGCTTGGGCGAACCGCGAGCAGTGGACGATCGATGAAGTGATAGCGACCGTCGAGCAGGCACTCGGCACGGTAGACATCGGTAGCAGGGCGACGGCCTCAACCGCGTGACCATCCTCCGGCGCTACTATCTCCGCAGCGGCTTTTTCACCAAGTAGGGAATGCACCGGAACCCGAGGTGGAGCAATGATTGCCAAGCGAAACGGGCAGCGACAATACGAGGCAAGACGATGAGCGAGTGAGTCAGCATCCGGTGAATGCGCGTGTCCGTGAGTTGATCCACGCCCGCCTTCCCGTTCTGGTACGAATAGCCATTCCCGAGGAAACCCAATGGTTCAAATAGCGTACCCGACCACAGTACAATCCAAGATTGATTATCACTTGGATTATCAATTCCAAGCGTGGGAAAGCGTTCCTGAATATGTGGAGTGGTGGTCTGGAATGGATGCATCCCAAAAAGAAGCCTTCCACCTCGAATGGGTCGGCATTACTGAGAGCCGACTTGGGGATTTGCAGCGGTGGGCGGGGCTGAAGGAGTTCACGACTGCGCAGTATGCACGGTACGAGGAATTGCTGAAACTCGTTGCTCGTCATCGTCCGCTCGTAGATCGACTTCTTCAAAATTAAAAATGCGAATAGGTTCGCCACTGTCCCAGAAAACACTCAACGAAGCCGGAAGGGTTAGCGACTTAATAGTGAAAGACGCTCGCGGTAAAAACGTGTGAGCGGGAGGGCTTTTCGACCCTCCCGCCCTTTCCTTGTTCTGCGCGCTTGGCCTGCACCTGCTGAATCGTGAAGACCGATCTACCGATCTGCTTTGGCTTGTAGCGCAAGAAATACTTGCGATCCTTCGCCACTGTCTTGCGCGCCATACGCGCCTCCGCGTCCATATGTCCCCCGTTTCGACGAAATCCGTTGCTCTCCACCGCTGCTATCACGCCCATCAGTATAAACGCGCGCAGTGTCGAAAATCTTCCTCAGTATCGGCGTCAGAATTTCCGTTATCACCATTCAGAGGGATTGACGGCCCAGGTAGCCGCCGTCGAGTTCGTGCCAGGCGACGATGGCCGGTTCGTCCATCCGCCAGCAAAGAAAGACGACGCGGTCATCGCGCGCGCTGGGAAAATCCACGAGGCCAATCGTGAGGTCCTTCACCTCGATGCCGAGGGCGTGGATGGCGGCGATCTCGGTATTGAGATCGTGCACGAGCGTATGCAGTTCCTTTTCCAGTTCTTGTGCCCGTTTGGCATGACCGTTTGCGTTGGCGTGTTGCCGGAGTGCGTTGAATTCCTGCTGTACGGCATCGAGCCGTTGCTTCATTGCTGCGAGATGTTGGAGGCGGGGGCGCAGTGCGGGCAAGAGCGCGGTCGCTTCCGCGTGCGTGAAGAGCCGGGCAAAGGGCGGCCGCTCCGGGCGTTCCACCATACCATCCTCCTGAATGCCGAAAGCGTAGCACCGACTCGCGGTATGGGCAAACAAAAAGCGGACGCCACATCGGCGCCCGCCCTTCTCGTTACCCGTTACTCGCGATGCGTTACTCTCATGAGTTCGGGTCCTGCCCCTCAGCGAGCTTCTTCAGTCGTTCGAGGTCGGATTGGAGGCGATGCGTCGGATCGGCGATCACCTTGGAGACGATCTCGCCAACCTTGCCACCAGGCGGGTCCGAATAGCCAAGCGATACGGTCGCCTCGGTCTTGTTCGGTCCCATCGGCTTCAAGGTGACGCGACCTTCGTTCTCCAGATTGCCGGAACCTTCGACGGATTTCCAGGCGATCATGCTATTCGGTACCTGCTCCGTCGTGATCGCGTCCCATTCGAGCGTTTTGCCGAGCGGGCCGGTCATTTTCCAGTGCGTCTTATTTGGCCCGATGGTGCTCACTTCCTCGATATTCTCCATAAAGCGTGGGAACATTTGCGGGTTTGTCCATATCGCGTACAAGCGCTCCACAGGCGCATCAATCTCAATCGTCTTTTCTACCGTCGCCATAGCCGCAGGGGCTCCTTTCCACAATGCGTTGTAACAATCATGGCCCGTTTGGTCGGGCGTGCCGACGCATGCGGAAAAGAAGCAAGAAGGATGCCACGTCGCAATGCACGGGCGAGGCAGAGTGCGCTTGACGCACGATGCTACACTCGTCCTCTGTTGCCGTGCCTCGTTGCTGGGAAGGGTCTCAATCGCAATGCTCCAAACGATCCGTCAGCGCCGCGTCGCATTGGGCGCATCCGCGTTCGGCGCGCTGCAATCGCGGGCATTCGCGCTCTTCTGGCCCGCGATCACGATCGCGCTCACCGGTCAATGGATGCGTGTGCTCGTGCAGGGCTATTTCGTCTACGACCGCACGCGTGACCCGTTCCAGACGGCGCTGGTCCCATTCTTCCAGGGGTTGCCGGTCTTGCTCCTTTCGCCCCTGGCGGGCGTCGCGGCGGATCGCTTCGATCGCCGGAAACTGCTTGCGGTGATCCAGGTCTGCAACGCGGTGCCGGCGTTCGGGATCGCGGTGCTCAGTGCGCTCGGCCGCCTCGAAGTCTGGCATGTCTACGTGATGGCGACCTGCATCGGCGCGTCGTCGGCCTTTGACTGGCCCGCGCGCCTTTCGCTCGTGCCGAATCTCGTGCCGCGCGCGCAGTTGCAATCCGCCGTCGCGCTCAATTCCGCCTCGTTCAACTTCAGCCGTATCATCGGCCCGGCGATTGGCGGCCTGCTGATCGGCCCGCTCGGCGTGACAGGCTGCTTCTTCCTCGCCGCCTTCTGCTACGTGCCGTTCATCCTCACGCTACTCACCGTGCTGCTGCGCATGGACCTCGGGCGACCGACCGGACAGGATCATCACCCCTTCACGACGCTGCGCGAAGGATATGCGTACATCTGGTCGCACAAGACCCTGCGCGCGCTGCTTTCGATTGATCTCATCCCCGTGATGCTCGGCATGACCTATTTCGGGCTACTGCCCGCCCTCGCACGCGATGTGCTGCATCGGGGGAGCGGTGGCCTCGGCGTCCTACAGGCGAGCGCCGGGTTGGGTGCGCTCGTCGGTGTGCTAATCGTCGCGATGCTGACGGGGATACGCGGGCGGGGCCGGATCGTCCTCGGCGGGATGACGGGGTTCGGTCTCGCCTTGCTCTGCTTCGGTCTATCGCACAACTTCTATCTTTCCTGCACGATTCTGCTCATACAGGGGATGCTCGCGGACTTGTATGGTTCGATGAACGATACGCTCGTCCAGACCGTGACCGAGGACGCCTATCGCGGGCGGGTGATGGCAGTCTACAGCATGATCTGGGGCCTGACACCGATTGGCAACCTCGAAGGCGGCATTCTGGCGCACTTCTTCGGCGTGCGCGCCGCCCTAGCGACGAACGGCTTCCTCGTCATCTGCTTCGGCCTGCTCCTGTGGCGTCTCCTCGGCCACATCCGCCGCCTCGACTAACCGGGGATGATATGGGAGGCGCGAGCGTCCCTACGAGAGCCACTGCCAACTGAGCAGGATCGGTACGCCCGCCGTCTGGATCGCGTCAATATCCGGCGGCCGGGCGGCGAGCGTCAGGAAATACAGGGTCCCGTTGTGCTGCACGATGATCTGCGCAGTCGCGATCAGCGTGCCACCATTAGGGGTGGCCATATAGTCCACCTCGACACCCTGCTCGCCCGCCACATTCGCCGGGCCGATATTCGTTTGCTGAAAGTCACTGAACTGCTGCTGCAATCGTGCGACGATGAGCGGGGGAACCGCGTCAATCGCCAAGCCGTCCGGCAAGGGCGTCGCAGCGACATTGAACGCGCCGTCCGGGTTGGTCGTGAGGTATTGGACGACTATGCCGGGATTTGATGCCGCAGTGTCCTGCTGCCAGCCATCGGGAATTGTGAAACTGAAGCGGTTCTGCGGATCGGTGAAGGTCGTCTCTGCACCGACGGAGGGTGCCAGGGAGATGGCGAGGATGAAGATCATCGAGAAGGTGAGAAGGGTGCGATAGCGCGTGCGATTCATAAACGCTCTCCTTTGTTTTCATTGCACGACATTCGGAGTATACCAGAGGCAAGTGTCACACAGTTTGTCATCGGGGCAAAGCAATAGTGCGGGGCAGGCGTGTCCGACTGTGTGGGTGATTGTTTCGGGAGGTGTGGTATGGAGCCGATGGTCAATATTCTTGGAGATCGGGTGGCGTTGGGGCCGATGCGGCGCGATTTGATCCCGCTCGCGCAGGGGTGGATGAATGATTTTACCGTTCGGCGCTCTTTCGGCATCCCGGAGCCGACGACACTGGAACAGCAGACGCAGGTCTATGACCGCTGTGTTGGGGACAACGATGCCGCCTTCTTCACGATCTACGAACGCGACGGCTGGCGACCGATTGGCTTCACCTATCTGGAAGGGATTATCTGGCGCGACCGGACGGCGGAGTTCGGCATCCTGATCGGCGAGGAGGATGCGCGCGGCAAAGGGTATGGCACGGAGGCGACATCGCTGTTGCTCGACTATGCTTTTGTCGCGCTCGGCGTACACAGCGTGATGCTCCGCGTCTACGCGTACAACCTGGCCGGGAAGCGCGCCTACGAGAAGGCGGGCTTCCGGGAGTTCGGCAGGCGGCGCGAATCCAAACTGATGGGCGGACGGCTCTGGGACCAAATCTACATGGAAGCGCTCGCAACCGAGTTCACCAGCCCGGTCCTTGCCCGCATCTTCGTTCCCGACGAATCAAAATAGAGCACAGAGAGCACAAAGAGGAGAAGAGATCTACCTTGCTTTTTTCTTCTCTGCCGTTTCTGTGTCCTCTGTGCTCCGTTCCGCCCGTCAGGCGTGACCCCAGATGCGTTCGGCGACGCGGACGACGAGGGCGAGTTTCTCGCGTTGCGCCTCTTCGGTGATCGCGTTGCCCTCCATCGTGGAGGCGAAGCCGCACTGCGTGGAGAGCGCCAACCGTTCGATCGGCACGACGTTGGCCGCGTCTTCGATGCGGCGCATCAGTTCGTCCTCATCTTCGAGCACCGACCGTTTGGTCGTGACGAGGCCGAGGACGACGGTCGTGGTTGGTGGGACGAAGCGGAGAGCGGAAAAGTCGCCGGAGCGGTAGTCGTCGTATTCGAGCAAATAGCGGTCGAACTTCAGCGTACCGAAAAGGGCTTCGGCATAGGCGTCGTACGGTTGGGTGCCGGTGAACATGCTGCGGTAGTTGCCCCGGCAAATATGAATCGCCGTCACGACGCCTTCGACGCCTGCGACGACCCGGTTATCGAGGGCGGCCATCTCGCGCATCAGATCGTCCATGTGCGCGAGCATGTCGGGCGGCGCGGTTTCGTGCATCATCGCGAAGTGGGGCGCGTCAATTTGTATGTAGGCGGCGCCAGCGGCGGCCAGCGCCTGCGCATCCTCGTGCTCGATGGCGATCAGGTCGTCCATGTAGTCATCTTTGCTGGCATACGCCTTGTCGGAGCGCCCCTCGACCCAGTAGCGGCGCATCATCGAGGGGCTGGGCATCGTCACCTTGATCGGTTTGTCCGTGTGCCGCCGGGTGAACGCGTATTCGACATCCACCTGGCTCGCCTTCCGCGTCAGTTTGGCGACGGGCGTCGGCGTGCCGAAGTGCAGTTCATTCCCTTGCTCGTCGTGGTGGAATCGTTCGTACCCGTACGGATCGTACCCATTGGCGACCGCGACAACGGTGGAGAAGAAGAGTTCGCGCCGGAACTCGCCGTCCGTGACGATCGGCATCCCTGCCTCTTCCTGCATTTTCAGCACGTCAATGATCGCGCGGTCTTCCAATTCGCGCAGATCCTCCGGCGATGCCTTGCGCGCATGGGCGTCGAGCAGATACTGCGGACGCAGGAAACTGCCCAGATTGTCGGCGTTGAATCGGTCGGCCATCGTGGTTCGTCCTTTTGCTATGCCGGGCTATCGCTGCGTAGATAGTATAGGGCAATCATTGGTTTTGCCGAACCCATGCGATACTGCCCGAAATGATGCTGACTGTCGCAAAGGAGAGATCTGTGGCCAATGACGCGCTTTGCTGGATGCCCGCGACCGAACTTGCCGCCGCCATTCGCGCCCGGCGGTTGTCGCCCGTCGAACTGGTAGAC
>JBBSFO010000103.1:0-11242 GCA_038238655.1 Thermomicrobiales bacterium
CAGGATGGACGCGCGCGGCTTCGGTGCCACTGACGGCGCGCGGGGAAGCGACCAGGAAATTGATGTAATCGGTGTCGGAGCATTTCGGTCTATTCATGCCGTCAATCTACCCGATCCGCCCCAACTGCGTAAGTCCTAAAGATTATCCATGAACGACATATGCATCCGAAGCGCACGCCTTTGCGTCTTCTGCATAGGTGGGAGGTATTCGCAGCGGCAAGGGAGATGACGATGATGACTGAGGAGAACAAGACGCTCGCACACCGCTTTTTCGATGAAATCGCCGACGGCGGGCGCTTCGACCGCGCGGCGGAGATCATGACCGCCGACTACCGGCATCATGATCCCGGCTTGCCGCCGGAATTGCAGGGCAGCCGCGATGCGTACATCGGCCATTTCCCGATGTACACGACTGCCTTCCCGGATATGCGCATCGCCGTTGACGATATGATCGCGGACGACGACAAGGTCGCGACGCGCTGGACGCTCACCGGCACGCACAACGGGAACCTGATGGGCATCCCGCCGACCGGCAAGCCGGTCAATGTCTCCGCGATCACGATTCAGCGCATCGCGGACGGCAAGATTGTCGAAGGCTGGACAATCTTCGACGCGCTCGGCATGATGCAGCAGATCGGCGTCGTCCCTTCACCGGGGCAATAAACGCGGTACTCATCGCCAATCGAGGATGCAGCCCATCGCCTCGGAGCGACGTTCCGCGAGGAGCGCGAAGAGGTCGGCGGCGCGCGCGGCTGGCGTGCGATGGCTGATAAGTGCGTCAACGTTCACGCGACCATCGGCGAACAGGCGCAGAGCGACGACGCGGTTCGCCTGCATCGTCCAGCGATTGGCGGCGTTGGCCTCAGCGGGGTGCGTCATAAGGTGCGCGCCGATGATCGTCACGCCCGGCACATGCACGTCGCCGTACAGGTCAAACTGCTCGATGATGCCGCGCGTGCTGCCGAGGGCGACGACACGGGCATGCCGCGCCGCCAGTTGCAGGGCGGGTTTCAGGCCGCCGGGGCTGCCCGTCGCCTCAAAGATGACATCGAATTTGCCGTCACCCGCCAATGCACCGAGACGATCCGCGAAATCGGACGAAGTGGGATCGAGCGCGATGAGACCGACTCGCTCTGCATATTCGCGGCGCGCGCCGAGCAGGTCTGTGCCGACAACCGGCATCCCGCCACAAACGCGCGCCTGCTGCAATGCCAGATTGCCAATCAACCCCAACCCGACCGCCGCGACGCGGTCGCCCAATTCGATCTTTGCGGCGCGCACCGCGTTCATTGTGATAATCAGCAGCGTCACGAATGCCGCCTGCACATCCGTCACGCCTGCCGGCACCACGGCAATATTGCCGGATTCGAGTAGCGCGTGCGAGGCATGTGGCCCGTGCCCGCAGACACGATCCCCGACCGCGATCCCCGCCACGTCCTCCCCGACCGCGCGGACAACGCCGACGTACGAATAGCCCGGTCGGTAGGGCTTCGCGCGCCAGTCGTCGCCCATCGCGCGGCGATCCACGGTGATGCCGGTGTAGTTCGCCAGTTCCGTCCCGGTGCTGATCAGGGTACAGATCGTCTCCGCCAGCAGATGACCTGGTGGCGGTGCATCGGGGAGATCGAAGGACTCCAATTCCATTGTGTAGGGTCGAAATGCCACCAATCGCTGTCCACGCATCGTCATTTCCTCACCCGCGGCCCCTCTCGTACGGAGCCATCGCCCTTAGGCTTCGGTACAGTTAGATCGCGGCGGCGATAGAGAGGGGTGATATTCCTCATAATCCTCTCTTGCTCCCCCTCTCCTTCCCTGAGCAAAGGAGAGGGGTCGGGGGTGAGGTCCTCTCTTCCCCGCCGGTGGTAGAATGCATCACCGTTCCGCCGGTGGCAATCGGTACGGGAAAGCGGATGGGTCCGACACCATCACCGCATACCTCGCGCGACCACGTTGGAGGAGGTACACCATGGCCGTTCAACTCGATGCAGCAGATCGTATCATCATTTCCGATGCTCCCTCCCATCCGCTGGAACCGCTCACGGCGGAGGAGATCGCGGCGTCGGTCGTGCTCGTGCGGGGGAGTGGCAGGATCGGTGGGCGAACGCGGTTCGCCTCAATCACATTGCACGAACCGCTGAAGGAGCGCGTGCTGAATTATGGTGCGGGCGAACCCATCGCGCGCGAAGTATTCGTTATCCTCCTCGACAATGATGCCAATGCCGTCTACGAAGTGGTCGTCTCACTGACTGACGAAACCGTCGTATCATGGGAACATATCCCTAATGTGCAGCCGCAGATCATGTACGATGAGTTCGTGGAGTGCGAGGCGGCGTGCAAAGCGGACTCGGCGTTCCGCGCCGCGCTCGCCAAACGTGGCGTCACCGACATGGACCTTGTGATGGTCGAGCCGTGGTCGGCGGGCGACTACGGCGATGCGGACGATCGGGGGATGCGCCTCACGCGCGCCCTGATGTTCGTGCGCGCCGAACCGCACGACAATGGCTACGCCCGCCCGGTCGAAGGATTGGTCGCGGTCGTTGACCTGAACGCCATGCGGATCGTCCGGTTGGAAGATTCCGGCGTCGTGCCGCTGCCGCCGGAGCCGGGGAACTACGCCGCTGAGTACATCCCGGCGATGCGGACGGATCGCAAACCGATCGCGATCACGCAGCCGGAAGGGCCGAGTTTTTCGGTGGAGGGCCACGCCGTGACGTGGCAGAAGTGGCATTTTCGCATCGGCTTCACGCCGCGCGAGGGGCTGGTGCTGCACACGATCGGCTATGAGGACGGCGGGCGCATCCGGCCTATCATCTACCGCGCCGCGCTTTCGGAGATGGTCGTGCCATATGGCGATCCGAGCTCAAGCCACAACCGCAAGAATGCCTTCGATGTTGGCGAATACGGCATCGGCCTGATGGCGAACGCGCTGGAACTCGGCTGCGACTGCCTCGGCGAGATCCGCTACTTCGATGCCTTCCTCAACAATAGCCAGGGTGAGGTCGTGCGGTACCCGAATGCGGTTTGCATGCACGAGGAAGACACGGGCATCCTCTGGAAGCATTTCGATTGGCGGACGAATCAAACAGAAGTGCGTCGCTCGCGCCGCCTCGTCGTCTCCTTTATCGCGACGGTCGGCAACTACGAGTACGGCTTTTACTGGTATTTCTCCCAGGACGGCGCAATCGGCTACGAGGTCAAACTGACCGGCATCATCAACACCGGCGCGTTGCCGCCGGGCGAAACACGCACATACGGCACGATGGTCGCGCCGCAACTCTACGCGCCGAATCATCAGCACTTCTTCAATGTGCGCCTCGATATGATGGTGGATGGCCCCGCGAACTCCGTGTATGAGGTTCATACCGTCGCCGAACCGCCGGGGCCGGAGAACCCGCACGGCAACGCTTTTTACGCCGCATCCACGCTGCTCGCGACCGAGCGGGAGGCGCAGCAACCGGTTGATCCGCTCAACGCGCGCTACTGGAAGATCGTCAACCCGTCGGTCGTGAACGGCCTCGGGCAGCCCGTCGCGTACAAACTGGCGCCGGGGGAGAATACCCGCTCGTTCGTGGACGCGGATTCGTTCGTCCGCAGACGTGCGGGCTTCATGGGCAACCATCTCTGGGTAACGCCGTACGACCCGGCGGAGCAGTATGCAGCGGGCGACTACCCGAATCAGCATCCGGGAGGAGCGGGCCTGCCCACCTACACTGCACAGAACCGATCAGTTGCCGATACCGATCTCGTCGTCTGGTACACGATGGGCCATCACCACATCCCGCGACCGGAGGACTGGCCCGTGATGCCCGTTTCGACGATTGGCTTCACGCTCAAGCCGCTCGGCTTCTTCGACCGCAACCCGGCGCTCGATGTGCCGCCGGAGATGGCGCACGATGCGTGCTGCCACGACGAGTAACGAGTAACGAGTAGCGAGTAACGAGTAACGAGTGATGGTAGCGCAGGTTTTCCCGCCTGCCTGAAGAGTGCCTGCCTACCCCAAGCGAAGGAGAGCGAAATGGCAAAGAATCTCATCGGCGGCATATGGACGATGCCGGAGCGGGAAACGGCCCCGATCTACAACCCGGCGACGGGCGAGGAGATTGACCGGGTGCCGCTCTCCGGCGTGGCAGAGGTGGATGCTGCGGTGCAGACGGCGGCAGAGGCGTACCAATCATGGTCGCAGACGCCAGTGATGGATCGCGTGCAACTGATGTTCCGCTACAAGGCGCTGTTGGAAGAACACATTGACGACCTGGCGGCAATCGTCACGCGGCACCACGGCAAGACGCTCGACGAGGCGCGCGGCGAGGCGCGACGCGGCATCGAGGTCGTGGACTTCGCCTGCGGCGCGCCGACCCTGCTGCAAGGGCGGACATTGCGGCAAGTGAGCAGCAGCGTGGATCAGGATTACTACCGTTACCCGCTCGGCGTCGTTGCAGGCATCCCGCCCTTCAACTTCCCCGTGATGATCCCGTTGTGGATGTTCCCGCTCGCGGTCGTCGCGGGCAATACCTTCATCCTCAAGCCCTCGGAGCGGACGCCGCTCGGCGCGGTGCGGCTGGCGGAACTCTTCCTCGAAGCGGGCTTCCCGGAGGGCGTGCTCAATGTCGTCCATGGCGCGAAGGAGGCGGTGGATGCGCTGATTTCGCACCCTGGCGTCGCGGCGGTCTCGTTTGTCGGCTCGTCGGCGGTGGCGAACTACGTCCACACCGAGGCGGCGAAGCACGGCAAGCGCGTGCAGGCGGCGGGTGGCGCGAAGAACCATATCGTCATCCTGCCGGATGCCGACCTCGATCTCGCCATTCCCGCCGTGATGAACTCCGCCTTCGGCAACGCGGGCGAGCGCTGCCTGGCGGGGAGCGTCGCGGTCGCCGTCGGAACGGCGCAGGGTCCGCTGTTGGAAGCCCTGCAAGCCGAGGCGCGCAAACTGACCGTTGGCCCCGGCGATCAGCCGGGCGTGCTGGTCGGCCCGCTGATTCGCGAGGAGCACCGGGCGCGTGTGGTCGGCTACGTCGAACGGAGCGAGCAGGAGGGCGCAACCGTGCTCGTGGACGGCAGGGAATACCTGGATCGGCCCGGCTACTTCCTCGGCCCGACGATCCTCGACAATGTTTCGGCGGAAATGGCGGCGGGGCGCGACGAGATTTTCGGCCCAGTGCTTTCCGTCTCGCACGCCACGACGCTGGACGAGGCGATCGCGCAGGCGAATCAATCGAGTTTCGGCAACATGGCGACGGTCTTCACGTCGAGCGGTTCAGCGGCACGCGCCTTCCGCGAGCGGGTCGAGGCGGGAATGGTCGGCGTCAATGTCGGCGTCGCGCAGCCCTTCGCTTTCTATCCCTTTTCCGGTTGGAAAGGCTCGTTCTTCGGCGACCTGCATATCCACGGTACCGACGGTGTGGACTTCTATACGCGCAAGAAAGTCGTCGTTTCGCGTTGGTAATACCGTGGTGGCGTGGGCTTCAGTCTGCGGTTTCTCGCGCAGGCTGAAGCCCACGCTATCAACAAAAAAGAGCCGCCCGAGTGGGCGGCCTTTTCGTGCTATCGCAGTGTCAGGATTAGACCGGCGAGCGGCCACCAGAAATCGCGCGAACGATCCAGGTGAGAATCAGCGCGCCAATGAAGGCGACGACGATTGAGCCAATTACACCGACTGTGCCATTGACGAAGAAGCCGAGGACAAATCCACCAACCAGAGCGCCGATCAGACCAACGATCAGGTCGGAGACGAGGCTCCCACCACCGGACCCGGCCACCATATGCGCGAGCCAACCGGCGATCAAACCGACAACAATCCATCCGATGATACCGAGACCGAAGTTAATCGCGGCAAACTGCACCATGGAAAGAGACCTCCTACATCGAACAACGAACCGACTCTCCGATCTCTCCTTATGCAACCCTCGTGCCACGACCGTGCAGCGGTCATGACCTGTACGCTACCGAGGCATTTCTGCCCGTGGTACAGCACATGCATGGCTTCTTTTTGGGTCAACGACACGGTTGTAGGAGGCACGATGCAAGACGAGAAACAGAACGAAGCACGACCGGGTACCAGGACCAATGATCCTGCGGAAGGCAAACGCACCGATGTGCGCGAAACACCGGCGACCGCGTATCCCGCTGATATGCCCGCGCGACCCGGCACCAAAAACGCCCCGCCCGCTGAAGGCGGAGACGATGTGAGCGGCGCGGAAAAGCCGGCAAGGAGTAGACAGTAGTCAGAAGCCAGCTGCCAGCTGCCAGCTGCCAGCGGATTCGATCCCATTCTGACTCGGGGCGTATGCGTTCTCGCCAGAATACCCACCCCCTGCCCCCTCCCGATACGGGAGGGGTTTCCCCGCGAAAGACGAGAACGCATACGCTCTGCATTCTGACTACTGACTACTGTCTACTTCCCGGTGCTACACTCCGCTCGTACATTGCAACCGCTGTGCGGATGTGTCGTGCCACGGCTAGGGAGCGTTGGTGAGTAACCCGATTATTCAAGTCCTGCTTTGGGCCATTGTTGGCGTCGGGGTCGGGACATACGGCACGCTGGTCGGCGCGGGCGGCGGCTTTATCATGGTACCGATCTTCCTCCTCTTTATTTCCGGCATCAAGCCCTCGGAAGCGGCGGGGACATCGCTCGCGGTCGTCTTTTTCAATGCGCTCTCCGGTACAGTGTCGTATCTTCGACAAGGACGCGTGGACCTTCGAACGGGGACGCAGTTTGCTGTGGCGACCGTGCCGGGGGCGATTGCGGGTGCGTACCTCTCCAATCTCTTCTCCAACCGGCCTTTCTACGTCGTCTTCGGCCTTTTCCTCATTGCTATCGCGATCTTTCTCAACGTGCGACCCGACCCGCGCAAGGCGTCGGTTGCGCCGCTGGTGCCAGGCGAAGTGCGTCACTTGCCGCGCGGCTGGGTTGCCAGGACGGTCACCGACCGAAGCGGGGAGACGTTCTCATATACCTTCAATATGTGGGGGGGGCTGACGCTTTCGTTCGTCGTCGGGTTTCTTTCGAGCATCCTCGGCATCGGCGGCGGCATCATCCATGTGCCCGCGCTCGTCTTTCTGTTTGGCTTCCCCGCGCATATTTCTACGGCGACCTCGCACTATATCCTCGTCATCTCCGCACTCGTCGGCTCGCTCTCGCACCTCGCGCAGGGCGATATTCGCTGGATCCCGATGATTGGCCTCTCGATCGGCGTCATCCCCGGCGCGCAGATTGGTGCCCGACTTTCGCGCCGCCTGCAGGGCAAGTGGATCATCCGCGGTCTTGCCTTCGCGCTCGCCGTCGTCGGGCTGCGATTGCTATTCAAGGCATGAGGACGCGGCGATCCTCTCCCCTGGTCCCTCCCTCACTCGGCGGGGGAGGGGGGCTTTTCCTCATCCTCTTCGTCGCATTTCTCGCTCTCACCTTGCTCGTCCGGCGTGGAGCGACGGATCGGCGCGATGATGCGCTCCTCCAGTGGACGCAGATGCATTTTCTGCCGCACGTCGCGTGGCTCTGGGAAGCGATTTCGTGGCCGGGGTATGCGCCGCAGACGTATGGAGTGAGCGTGTTCTTTGTCCTCCTTGCGTGGCGGTACGGCAACCGGCGCGGGCTCGTGCTGATGCTCGTCGCGGTGCTGGTATCGCCGCTCAATACTATTATCAAACAGCTGGTGGACCGCCCACGCCCGACGCCGGAGCAGGCGCAGGTGATTGGGGAGATTCCCACGTCCGCCGCGTATCCGAGTGGGCATGTCGTCACCTACACGGTGCTGTGCGGCCTTCTTATACTCATTGTCCGAAATACGTTACCCGTGGATCGTTGGGAACGTAGAAGGAAGTGGGTCGTCTGCGGTATCCTTGCCGCAGGGATCGTGCTCGTTGGCCCGGCGCGGGTCGCCCTTGGGCATCACTGGCCCACGGACGTGCTCGGCGGCTATGTGCTCGCGGGCGCCTTTCTTATCCTACTCGCGCGCTGGCGACACGTCCCATCGTCGCTGTCCGGCGCTTCGGAGGCATCGGAATGCTTGGAACGATCATCGGTTTGCTCGTCGCGCTGCTCGTCGTCTCGTTCGCCCTCTGGCTAATACTCAGCGCGATCTATCGCTTCATGCGGCGGCAGGCGCTCGTCGCCGGGGAGCGGATGCAGGAATTGGCCCGGCAGGCGACGACGCGCCCCGCCCCGCCCGCCGGGCCCGAATCGCTTGGTGATGCAGCCGCGAACGCGACTCCCTTCAACCCCGCTGTCTGGCTGCCCGTCCCGCCCGGCGCGACACTGCTGCGGGTGGATAACGTGCCGATCGCGCAGGCGGGCAACCCCGCGCCGATGCTCAAGACGCGCGGCGTCACCGGCACCGCGCTCTGGTATCGCGCGCCGACGACCTATAGCGCGGTCGCCGACTGGTACGCCACGCATCTGCCCGAAGATGGCTGGCAGGAGGAAGCAGGGCACGGTGCGATGCGCGTCTTCCAGCGCGCCAGCACCCTGCTCTGGGTCTCCGACGCGACGAACCCCGATGTTTGGCGTCGGCTGACGCAACCGAATGCCGACCCGTCGCGCCGTGCCGGCAAAGAAAATGCGCAAGACGCGACCTTCACCGTCCTCACCTACCGCACCGACGGCTCCGCCCCGCCGACCTTCGGCCGCTGGCCATTTGGCGGCATGGGCCGTTTCGGCGACGGACCAAAGATTTGAGCCTTGAGCGATGAGGGGTGCGGGTTTCCTCATTGCTCGTTGCTCATCGCTCATTGCTCGTCTACAATGCCTGAAATGCGAGAACGGTTGAGAAGAGGATACTCCATTCACCATCATTCCTGCGTATCTCTGGTATACAATCGGCTCTGCAGTGGATTCGTTGTCAAGTGGTAGTGGGAGGGAAGGCACATGACCGAACTAACCGGAGGACACGCCCTCGTCCAATCGTTGAAACGCGAGGGCGTGAAGGTGATCTTCGCGCTGCCCGGCGTGCAACTGGACTGGCTGTTCGACGCGCTCTATGAGGAAAAAGAGAACATCCGCATCGTCCACACGCGTCACGAGCAGGCGACGGCCTATATGGCCGATGGCTACGCCCGCACGACGGGCGAGGTCGGCGTCTGCCTCGTCGTGCCGGGGCCGGGATTGCTGAACGCGACGGCGGCGCTTTCGACCGCCTATGCCTGCTCCGCGCCGGTACTCTGCCTTTCCGGCCAGATTCAGTCGGACCTGATCGGCGTTGGGCGCGGCATGCTGCACGAGATTCCCCACCAATTGGAGATGCTGAAGTCCGTCACGAAATGGGCGGCGCGCGGCATGACGCCGGAAGAAATTCCCGGCCTCGTTCGCGAGGCGTTCCAGCAAATGCGCACGGGTCGCCCGCGCCCGGTGGAGATCGAAGTGCCGCCGGACATCCTCGCACAGACCGGTGAGGTCGAACTCTTCGCGCCGGAAAAGATGGACCGCGAGCGGCCCGCGCCGGATGCGGACGCGCTCGACCGCGCGGCGAAACTGCTCGGTGAAGCGAAGAACCCGCTAATTATTTCGGGCGGCGGCGTCTTGTCCAGCGGCGCGTGGAACGAACTGCGCGCGCTCGCCGAGATGTTGCAAGCGCCCGTCGTCATGTCTCGCAACGGGCGTGGCGCGTTGTCGGACCGCGAATACCTCGCGCAAACTTCGCTCGGCGGCCGCGAGTTGCTGCCGAAAGCGGATGTTATTCTCGGTGTCGGCACGCGTTTCGTCGAGCCTGCAACGCAATGGGGCATCACGCCAGAGCAAATGACGATCCACCTGGACATTGACGACGAAGAAATCGGCCGCAACTTCACGCCGACCGTCGGCATCATCGCGGACGCCAAAGTTGGCCTCGCCGCACTCGCCGCGCAGGTCGGCAAATACAACAGCGTGCGCCCGTCGCGCGAAAAGGAACTGAACGAACTCAAGGCAGGAATGGAAACAAAGATGGCGGCAATCCAGCCGCAGTCAGATTATGCGAAGGCGCTCCGGGCCGCGATGCCGGACGACGCGATTCTCATCAACGAGAGCACCCAGGTCGGTTATTTCTCAAACTTCGGCTTCCCGGTCTACCACCCGCGCACGTTCATCAACTCCGGCTACCAGGGGACGCTTGGCTACGGCTACGCGACCGCCCTCGGCGCGCAGGTCGGCAACCCGGACAAGAAAGTCGTCTCGATCAACGGCGACGGCGGTTTCATGTACAATGTGCAGGAACTCTCGACGCAGGTGGCGCACAACATCCCGCTCGTGACCGTCGTTTTCAACGACAATGCGTTCGGCAATGTTAAGCGAATGCAGCAGGAAAACTTCGCAGGTCGGACGCTCGCGTCCGACCTGCACAACCCCGATTTCGTCAAACTGGCGGAGTCCTTCGGCATGGCGGGGATGCGCGCGTCCAGCCCGGCGGAACTGAAGACGACGCTCGAAAAGGCGCTGGCGATGGATGCGCCGGTGCTGATCGAGGCCCCGGTCGGCCCGATGCCCAGCCCGTGGTCGCTAATGTGGGGCCGCCCGCAGCCGCCCTCCGTGATCGGGCCGCGACGGTAGGCACCGCTCTCTCATCCAATCGGCGGGCGCCCGGCAATGGGTGCCCGCTCTCTTTGTGTTACAAATTGCGGCGATGCACGAACGGGGAGAGGAGCAACCGCGATGATTCAAATCAATCTTAAGGACGCGCAAGAGCAACTTCCGGAACTCGTACGCGCCGCTATGCGCGGTGAGGAGGTCGTCATCGTTGCGGACGGTACAACGGGAAAAGAACTCGTGCGCCTCGCACCGATTGGGAAGCAGCATGCGCGAAAGGCGGGGAGCGCAAAGGGACTCTTCACGATGAGTGAAGACTTCGATGACCCGCTACCGGATTTCGACGAGTATCAGTGATGCGTGTGGTGCTGGACGCACATGCCTGTCTCTGGTTTGTTGGCGATGCGCCACGATTGAGTGAACATGCCCGCACGCTCATCGAAGATGGGCAACCAATCCCCTCCTCAGCATTGCCAGCGTCTGGGAGATGGCGATCAAGGTCGGTCTCGGCAAGCTATCTCCGCATGTGCCGTTTCGCTCAGGCCCTCGCCGAAGGGCTGCCAATCATCAGCGCGGACAGCGTTTTCGATGCGTATTCGGTGACGCGCATTTGGTGAATCTCCGACAATGCAAACATCTACCGTTCGATGCCTACGCCGCTTTCTGCCTGTCGAATCAACCGCTCTGGGCGGAACGTAGCGATGCGGGAGTCAACGGCGCCGGTCGTGATTTCGCGCGCGACGATGCGAC
>JBBSFO010000104.1:0-11237 GCA_038238655.1 Thermomicrobiales bacterium
AGCACCATATCCATGTGCTTGCGCAAGATCGGTCGCGCGCCCGTGTCGCCCTTCAGATTGTCCAACAACGGCCACGTTGCGCGCGCCAGCAGGACAGGGTTGCCCCATTCACCTTCGTATACCGGCACGATGAATGGCCCGCCGGTCTCCGCAAAGACGCGAACGATGGCATCAACGACCGACGGCGACAGCAGCGGTTGATCGCCGACGACCATCAGTGCGGCGGCGGTCTCGTCGCCGAGCGCTTTCACGCCCGACCGCACGCTCGTGCTTTGACCCTCAGCGTACGCGTCGTTGCGGATAACCGTCACACCCGTCAGGTCGAGCGCCGCACTGATTTCATCCGCCGCGTGGCCGAGGACGAGCACGATACGATCTACCGACGACGCGCGCAAGGCATCGAGCGTGTAGGAGAGCGCCGGTCGCCCGGCGATTGCGACCAGTTGTTTCGGCTGACCGAGGCGAGATGATGTTCCCGCCGCGAGGACGACCGCCGCGACTGCGGCGTTCTCACTCACGCGTGTGCCTCGGCGCTCGCTCGTTGGGTTTGCATGAAGCCGCCGGGCTTCCCGGAACGGACCGCGAGCATCTCGGCGAGAATGCTCAAGGCGATCTCTTCGGGCGTAACCGCGCCAATATCGAGGCCAATCGGCGCGTGAATGCGCGCCAGATCGTCCTCGCTCACGCCCTCGGCGCGGAGCGTGGCGATCCGGTCGGCATGGGTCTTCCGGCTGCCAATCGCACCGATGTACCGTAGTGGGTACCGCAATGCCGTCTTCAGCGCCGGGCCTTCGAATTTCGGGTCGTGCGAGAGGATGACGAGGTACGTTTCTGCATCGAGCGTGAGTTGTGCCAACCCTTTGTCCGGCCACGCGAGGATGCGTCGCGGGACATGCGGGAATCGTTCTTCGGTCAGGAACCACTCACGCGCGTCAATCAGCGCTACATCGAAGCCGAGGTCCTGCCCGAACTTCGTCAGCGGAATGGCGATATGCGCCGCACCGACGACAACGAGGCTCGGGGCGGGCAGGTACGACTCGACGAAAACGCGCGCCTCGCCCGACGCCGACGGCAACCGTCGCTCCTCGGTCCGGCGCGCTGCAAGCGATTCCGCGCCCATCGCCGCGAGTTGTTGGTCTACCGTCCCCTCGCCACTGGTGCCGTGGAGGATCGTTGCACCCTCGCCAATGAGCAGTTCCGTGCCAACATGTGTGCCGTCAAGCACGGTCACGGTCGCTACCGGACGGCGCGCGGCAGCCGACGATTCGAGGCTGCGAAGCAGTTGCAGGTCCATCAGTTCGCCGTGATCGGTTCGACGAAGACGTCAATCTCGCCGCCGCACGATAGCCCCACCGTGAAGGCGAGTTCGTCCGCCACGCCATACGAGACGAGTCGCGGCTGGCCCGTGCGCAGCACGTCTTGCGCCACATCTACGACCGCTGCCTCGACGCAGCCGCCGCTCACTGAGCCGACGATGCCGCCCGACGCCGAAATCGCCATCTTCGCGCCACGCGGTCGGGGCGCGGAACCCCAGACTTTGACAACGGTCGCGAGCGCAACGGGTTCACCCTGCGCGAGCCATTCGTCCACTTGTGGCTGCACATCATTCAACGTCGTCATGCTGTTGTCCCTTCTATCGGGCCGCGACGACCGCTTTCGCGACGGTATCGCGCCCTTGTCGCCTGCTTGGGCGACGCCCTTGCACCTCGACGAGCAGTTTTGCCAATGCCTGGAGGCTAGCGAGGTTGTTCGCGGGCAGGAAGTCGTCGCAGTACGGCAGCGCTGCCTGCATTCCACGCGTCAGCGGTTGGTAGCCGCTCGTGCCGAGGAGGGGATTGAGCCAGATCAAGCGGAAGCAGTTGCGCTGAAGATGCGCCATCGCATCGCGCAGCAGTTCCGGTTCGCCCCGATCCCATCCATCGGAAATCACGATCACGATTGCGCCCTGATTGAGAACGCGGCGTGACCATTCGTAGTTGAACGCATGGAGCGACTCGCCAATCCGCGTGCCGCCGCCCCAGTCTTGCACGACCTTCGAGACATCATCGAGCGCGTCGTCAATATCCTTGCGCCGTAGGAGCCGCGTGATCCGCGTCAGCCGCGTCCCAAAAACGAACGCCTCGACTTTGTCCAGGCTGTTTTCCAGTGTGTGGACGAACTGCAAGAGGAGTCGCGTGTACCGCTCCATCGAGCCGCTGATGTCGCAGATGAGCACCAGGGGCCGTTTCTTCGTCTTCCGCTCGCGGAACGCCAGTTCGACGAACTCGCCGCCATAGTGCATGTTGCTGCGGATTTGGCGGCGCATATCTATCTGCGTGCCATTGCGTGCAGGTTTGCGGCGGCGCGTCCGCCGCTGGCCGACCTGCAAGCGCATCAGTTGCATCACGCGGCGCGCTTCTGCCAGTTCGTCCACGGTAAAGGTCTCAAAGTCCTTGGCTTGCAGGAGTTCAGACGAACTGAATGTCCGTACCACATCCATCTCGGCCTTCGACTGGTCGCTTTCGCTCGCCTCGCTTGCGTCTTTGCGGCTCGGATCGCGGCCTTTGTCCCCGCGACGATCCTCGCCCTCGCGCTGCTTCGCTTCTTCGTCGCGATGCTGCGCGTCCATCAGACGGCGGCGCGGTTGCTGCTGCTTGAGTTGCTCGTCATCGGCCATGACCAGCCCCTCATGGCCCTGAGAGGTATCCGTCGCGCGCCAGAACGCGTCGAATGCCTCGTCATACAGGGGGATGTCTTCGTGGCGACTGATCAGCGTCGTGCGCCCGGCCGCTTTGACATCGTCGCGCCGCTGCCAGCCGACGAATTCGAGCGAGTTGAGGAAATCGAGCATATGGCCGGGCGAAACCTTGATGCCCATGTACCGGAGCAGGCGTGCGAAGCGCACGACCTGCACCAGCATGACCGGCCCCGCTTCTTCAGTTAGCCCAGCAGGCGCGCTCTCAGCGGCCATCGCCACCGCCGCCTGACACGACGCCCGCGTTTGCTGCCGCCAGGAGCGAGTGCGCGCGTGGCCCTCGGATCGTTTGCACATCTTCCTGATACTTCAGGATGCAGCCGAGCGTTGCCTCGACCGTCGCGTCGTCCAGTTCTTCTGAGCCGAGTTGCACGAGCGCGCGCGCCCAGTCGAGCGTTTCCGCGACGCCGGGGAGCTTATACAGCTCGATCGTCCGCAATTCCTGGATGAAGCCGCAGACTTGTCGCGCAAGCGTCGTGTGCGCTTCCGGCACCTTGGTCGTGACAATCTGGAACTCTTTGGAAAACGAAGGGTAGTCAATCCACTGGTACAAACAGCGCCGCTTCAGCGCGTCGTGAATCTCGCGCGTCCGGTTGCTCGTGATGACCACGACTGGCGGCGAGTCGGTGGTGATCGTGCCAATTTCGGGCACCGTCACCTGGAAATCGGAAAGCAGTTCGAGCAGGAACGCCTCGAACTCGTCGTCCGCACGGTCAATCTCGTCAATCAGCAAGACGGGCGCATTGTCGAAGCCGTGATCAATCGCCTGCAAGAGTGGCCGACGAATGAGGAACTCGGGGCCAAACAGGTCCTTCAAGGTCTCTTCGCGGTCGCCGCCTGTCGCTTCGACGAGGCGAATTTCCAGCATCTGCCGCGCGTAGTTCCACTCATAGAGCGCGTTGGAGACATCAATGCCCTCGTAGCACTGGAGGCGGATCAGGCGCGTGCCGAGCAAATCGGCGAGTACCTTAGCGATCTCGGTCTTGCCGACGCCGGCCTCGCCTTCGAGCAGGATCGGCTTGTGCAACCGCAGCGCCAGGTAGAGCGTCGTTGCCAGCGAGCGATCCGCGACGTAGCGGTGCTCCTGCAAGATTTGTTGGATGCCGTCAATAGAATCAATTGTTGCCGCCACCGTTGCTCCCGTCCGTTCCCCCGTCCGCTGCGCTGCGGAGCCGGGCCGCGAATCTCCTTCCCCGTATAACGCACAGAGAAGCCCGGTCATTCCAATCCCATGACCGGGCTTCCTAGTGTATCACGTCGCGTGACGACGCGTTAGCCGTTCTGTGCCCGCTCGACGGCACGCGTGAGCGCCCGCTTCGCATAGACTTTGGTCATCGCAAGCCGGTACTCGTCCGACGCGTGGATGTCGGAAAGGGCATAATCAATCCCTTCCGCCGCATGGCTTGCCGCTTCCGCGATGTTTTCCGCCGTCGGTGTCTTGCCCTTCAATGCGTTCTCGACACCGGTGGCGCGCACGGGGCGCGACGTGACGCCGGAAAAGGCGACCGAGCATTCCTGCACATTGCCGTCGCCACCGAGCGTCACGATGGCCGCTGCACCGACGACCGAGTAGTGCGATGCCTTGTTCGCCAGCTTCTCGTATGCGCTGCCGCTCTTTCCTTGCGGCACCTGAAAGCGGATTTCGATCAGCAGTTCATCTTCGCCGAGCGATGTCGTCATCAGGTCCTCGAAGAAGTCCGCTGCCTTGATCGTCCGCTCGCCATTCGGTCCCTTCGCGACGAACTCGGCATTGAGCGCGACGAGCACGGAGGGAAGGTCGGATGCCGGATCGGCGTGAGCAACGCTGCCGCCGACCGTGCCCCGGTTGCGAACCTGCACATCGCCGATATGTGCCGCCGCTTCCGGGATGATCGGCACCGACTTCGCCAGTTCCTCACTGGATTCCAACTGATAGTGCGTCGTGAGGGCACCGACCGACACGGAACCGTTGTTGCTCCGTATATAGGCCATGTCGGGTAAACGCCCGATGTCAATCAGGTGCGCGGGTTCGGCGAGGCGGAGTTTCATCAACGGTAACAGGCTATGCCCGCCCGCAATGAATTTTCCGTCGCCGCCGAACTGCTGCATCATCTTGATCGCTTCGTCCACGCTGCCCGCACGATGGTACTCGAATTCCCCTGGAAGCATGATTCCCTCCTCAAGTAGCCAGTAGCCAGTAGTCAGTAGAAGGTAGTAGGCTGTCGTCGCTGATCAGGAGCCAGTGGATTCGATCCCATTCTGACTACTGACTGCTGACTACTGTCTACTTCCCATTGTTCATGATCCGCCACAGTTTTTCGCTGCGCAACGGCATATCAATGTGCGTGACGCCGAACGGCGCGAGTGCATCAACGACCGCGTTGACGATTGCCGGTGTGCTGCCGATCGTCCCCGCCTCACCGACACCTTTGACGCCAAGCGGATTGACGGGCGACGGCGTCGTGGTATGGTCGGTCTCGAATGAGATCAGTCCGCGTGCGGTCGGCAGGGCGTAGTCCATGAGCGACCCGGTGACAAGTTGCCCCTGGTCGTCGTAGACGACCTCCTCGAAGAGGGCTTGGGCGATGCCCTGCGCCAGGCCACCATGCACCTGCCCATCCACGATCATCGGGTTGATGATGCGACCGCAATCGTCCACCGCAACATAGCGCTTTAACGCAACCTCGCCGGTATCCGCATCCACTTCGACGAACGCGATGTGCGTTCCAAAGGGATAGGTGAAGTTTGGCGGCTCGAAGAACGAGGTCGCCTCCAGGCCCGGCTCGATCGAGGCTGGAATCGTGTCGCCCGTGTAGGCGATCCACGCGATTTCGCCGAGCGCTTTCGCTGCTTCTGGCGCGCCTTTGACGCCGAACTTGCCATTTTCGAAGACGATGTCGTCCACCGATGCTTCGAGCATGTGAGCGGCGATCCGCTTCGCCTTCTCCTGCACCTTCTGAATGGACAGCATCATCGCGGCGCCACCGACCGCCGTGCCGCGCGAGCCGAACGTGCCGACACCGTACGGCGAACCGCCCGTGTCACCGTGGACGATGACAACATCGTCTATGCCGACGCCGAGTTCATCGGCAGTGATCTGCGCAAAGGTCGTCTCCTGCCCCTGACCGTGCGGAGAGACGCCGGTTGTTACCGTCACCTTGCCGGTTGGATCAACGCGGACGGTGCTGCTTTCCCAGCCGAAACCCGCCGGCATAGCGGCGGACGGCCCCATACCGCAGACCTCGACATAGGTACTGAAACCGATACCGAGGTACTTACCGTTCTGCCGGGACTCTGCCTGTTCCGCCCGAAAGGCGTCGTAGTCAATGTGACTGAGCGCTTTATCGAGCGCGAGCGGATAGTTGCCGCTGTCGTAGGCGAGACCGGCCGCCGTGGTGTAGGGAAAACTGTCCGCACCGATGAAGTTGCGCCGTCGCACCTCGACCGGATCAACCCCCGCCGCATGCGCGACGAGATCGCAAACCCGCTCGATCAGGTACGTCGCCTCGGGTCGGCCCGCACCCCGGTACGCGTCCGTCGGCACCTTATTGGTGAAGAGGCCATGCACCGTGCATTGGAGATTCGGGATCGTATACGACCCGGTGAGCATTAGTCCGGTCAGCGTTGGAATGATCGGCGTGAGCAACTGATGGTACGCACCGAGGTCGGCAAGAATATGGACGTGCAGATGGGTAATCTTTCCGTCCTTGGTAGCGCCGACGTCCACATAATCCGTCTGCCCGCGCCCGTGGATGCTGCTTGCCATGCTTTCGCCGCGCGACTCGATCCACTTGATCGGGCGACCGAGCTTCATCGAGAGCGCCGCTGCGATCCCTTCTTCGGCGTAGACATTCAGCTTCTGCCCGAATCCGCCGCCGACTTCGGGGGCGATGACGCGCACATGATGCTCCGGCATACCAATCAATAGGCTCAGGAAGGTCTTCAGCAAGTGCGGAATCTGTGTCGAAGTCCAAAGGGTAAGGGACTTCTTGCCCTTGTCATAGTCCGCGACGACGCCGCGGCCCTCCATCGGAACGGGGGCGAGACGCTGATTCTCGATGCGCTGCGAGACCTTGATCTCCGCGTCGTCAATCGAACCGCCAGGCTCGTTGAATAACTTCCACTCGAACGCGACATTCGTGCCGAACTCTTCGTGGACGTACGGCCCGCCTGCATACGCAGCGTCGAGGTCAACAACAGCGGGTAACTGCTCGTACTCGACCTGCACGAGGTCAATGGCGTCGCGCGCGACGTACCGATCCGTTGCGACGACCGCCGCGACCGCTTCACCCGCGAAGTTGACTTCGCCGACCGCGATGGGATAGCGGGGCGGTACTTTCAGCCCTTCGCCGAAACGATGCGCGACCGGCAGAATGCCGATACCGCTCGCTTTGAGGTCCTCGCCCGTGACGACCGCGACGACACCGGGGTGCTGCCGCGCCGCCTCGGTATCAATGCTCTTGATTTTGGCATGGGCATAGACGGAGCGCACGATGCCGCAATACAGCGTGCCGTGCAACTTCAGATCGTCCACATACATGCTTGTACCGGCGACGAGTCGTGGGTCCTCGCGCCGTTTGATCGGCGACCCTACTAGTTTTGGGAGTACCATCGGTCATTCCTTTCACCCGCGATGATGCATGGAGCGACGTACGCGAATGTCCCGGAAACGTTCGATTAGTCGGCGACCGCGCCCGCTTTCATGTGCTCGGCGGCGTGCTGGACGGACTTGATGATGTTGTGATAGCCCGTGCAGCGGCAAAGATTGCCCTGCAACCCTTCGCGGATTTCGTGCTCGGACGGGTGCGGGTTGCGCTCCAGCAACTGCAAGGTGGACATAATCATGCCCGGCGTGCAATAGCCACATTGCAAGCCATGCTCCTCCCAGAAGCCCTCCTGGATCGCATGCATCTGGCCGTCCTTCTGGAGTCCCTCGATCGTCAGTATCTCTGCGCCATCCGCCTGAACAGCGAGCATCGTGCACGACTTGACCGAGTCGCCGTTGACCATCACGGTGCACGCGCCGCACTGCGTCGTTTCGCAGCCGATGTGCGCGCCCGTGAGACCAAGCACTTCCCGCAAGTAATGAACAAGAAGCAATCGCGGCTCTACCTCATTCGCGTTCTGTTCGCCATTGACCGTCATGGAGACTTTCACTGCGTTACCCCTCCCTACGGATACATGCTACAACGCTGACAGGTTCACCCGGCCACACGACCCGATGTTCGAACTACTGCGACGATTCCGGCAACTGACCGGACATGCACTCGAAGAATTTGCCAATAATCGTGCGCGACGCAGGCATGAGCATCCGCTGGCCGATACCGGCGAGCGGCCCCATGATGTCGGCGTCGCCGTCGTACGTCAACTCCGTCCCGCCCTCGGCGTCTGCGAGCGAGAAGCGGCCGACGCCTTTCAGGTTGCCGGTTTTCGCCTGCCCCTCGACGGTCAATGTCCAGGTTTCGTACGGGATTTTCTCCGTCGTTTGGATGGTGCAGGTGTACGTCCCCTTGATGCCCGCGATCCCGATTTTCAGCGTCGCGCGGTAATGGTCTTCGCCGATCTCTTCCATGTTCTCGCAGCCGGGCAAACAGTGCGCCAGCGCATCCTGCGACATCATCATGGTGTAGACGGCTTGTTTGTCCGCCTTGAAGTTGTATGTGCCATTAACGTGCAATTCCCTGCTCCCTCCGGAGACGATGCGAAACAAAAGCGTGGTCTCCGCGCCCCGCGAAACTCCTCAGACGCCCGAACCGTCGTTCCGTACGGGGATTGTAGCAAGATGCCCCCGTGTGGCAAGGTGCATCAAAATGATGTAGGATGCGTGCAATGACACGCATTCGCCTAGATACCGAGATATGCTGTGCGAATCGCATCGCTGGCAAGTAGGTCGGCGGACGCGCCCGCGTGCGTGATCCGGCCCGTATCGAGGACATAGGCCCGGCTCGCTTGTTCCAGCGCGGCCTGGATGTCCTGCTCGACAATCAGCATCGTCCGCCCCTGGGCCTGCACGGCTTTAATCACATCGAAGATCGTGTCCACCATGATCGGGGAAAGGCCGAGCGAGAGTTCATCAATCATCAGTAATTGCGGCCGCGCCATCAGGCCACGCCCGATGGCGACCATCTGCTGCTCGCCCCCGGAGAGTTTGCCCGCCAGCTGCCCGAGCCGTTCCTTGACGCGCGGGAAAAGCGACAGCACCTGCTCGTAATCCTGGCGGATCGCCGCCGCGCCGTCCGTGCGGCTGAAAGCGCCCATCATCAGGTTTTCCCGCACTGTCATGCCGACGAAAAGCCGCCGGCCCTGCGGCACATGGCAGACGCCCGCCTGGACAAAGCGCCCGGATGGCTGGCGGGCGAGGTCATTGCCGTTCACGCGGATGCTCCCGGACAGGGGATTCATCAGCCCGGATAGCGCGTTGAGGAGCGTGCTCTTACCCGCGCCATTCGAGCCAACCAGCGCCACCGTCTCGCCCGGCTGAATGACGAGGTCTACATCCCAGAGCACCTGCACATCGCCATATGCGACGTTGAGACCGCGCACTTCGAGGAGTGGTGTCGCGTCGCCCCGTGCGGCGTTGCTTCTCGTCGTTTCTGTGGACGCCGTCATGCCCGCGCCTCCGGTTCCATGCCAATCGTCGCCGGGTTGCCCTCGCCATCGAGCACTTTCTGAGCATAGCGCTTGCCGAGGTACGCCTCGATCACGCGCGGATCGCTGATGACTTCGGACGGCTTGCCCTCAGCGATGTTTGCCCCGGCATCCATAACGAACACGCGATCCGAAACGCCCATGATCGCCTTCATCACATGCTCGATAATCATAACGCTCACACCGCTTTCGCGGACACTGCGCACGAGGTCCATCGCCTGCTCGATCTCGACCAGGTTCAACCCAGCCATTACTTCATCCAGCAACAGGACTTCGGGCTCCATCGCCAGCGCCTTCGCTAGTTCGAGCCGCTTGCGATCGGCAATCGTCAGTTCATCGGCAGCGCGATCGCGAACGCGAGCCAGCCCAACGAACTCCAGAACCTCATCGGCTCTTGCCGCCGCCGCGCTGACACTACCGCGATTTCCTTTGCCGAACAACGCGCCGACGGTGACGTTCTCACGGACTGACATATTCTGGAACGGTTTGACGACCTGCCAGGTACGCGCAATCCCCATCTGGCCGATCCGGTAGGCACGCGTCTTCGTTAGTGCGGCCGTCGCGGTACGCAATCGTCCGCCCGACCCGCTGCCGTCCCCGCCATACAGGTCCTTGCCGTGAAAAAGAATGCGCCCGGTCGTCGGTGGGTCAACGCCGGTGATCGTGTTGATCAGCGTCGTCTTTCCCGCGCCATTTGGCCCGATCAGCCCGAGAATTTCGCCCTGCCGCAGTTCAAACGACGCGTCCCGCAACGCCGTCACGCCGCCAAACACCTTGCTCACATGCTGCGCCGTCAACACCACATCTGTCACCGACATTCCTCCCATAATGGTCAACCGAGAAAACGCCGGGATGTTTGGGGATTAGCCACAGAGACGCAGAGGACACAGAGGGAACACATAGGATGAGGGCCGAGAAATGCACCACCGCTTTTTTACTCTGCGTCCTCTGCGTCTCTGCGGTTCTCCCCGGTTTCAGTTAGACCCGATACTGGCGCAGGTTGCGGACGAAGACGCGCCATGCGAACTTTTGTCGGACAAGATAGACGATGCCGCGTGGCATGAGCAGCACGACGACGACGATTGCCGCACCGAACAAGACGGCGTGGAGGTTGGTGAAGTTCTTCCACAGCGTTTCCTGGATAAAGGTCAGCAAAAACGCGCCGATCACCGGGCCGAGCGGCGTGCCGATGCCGCCAAGCACGGCCATGATGATGAGCCGGACATTCGTTGTGAGGTCGAAGACCGTCGGTGGGTCAATCGTCGAATGCCAATACGCATACAGGCCACCGGCGAGGCCGCAGAGCAGGGCGTTCAGGGCGAACGCGATCACTTTATACATCGTCGTATTGATGCCCATGACGAGCGCGGCGTCCTCGTTCTCGCGGATAGCGACGAGGCCGAATCCGAGTTTCGAGCGCGCGATCAGATACGTCCCGATGATGGACAGCACGAGCAGGCCGAGGGCAACGTAGTAGAAAAGGTTCGGGTCGTTCTTCAACGGCAGATTGACGGGGCGACTCGCGCCGAAGAGTTCGAGGTTGTTACAGAGTTCCCGCGTCGCGATCGCCACCCCGAGTGTGGCGATCGCGAAGTAATGGCCGCGCAAGCGGAGCACCGGCAGGCCGATGATTACTCCGTAGACGAGCATCGCGACGCCACCCGCGAGTATCGCCGGGATGAAACTCCACGCGCCGCGCGTCATCAGTTCCGCCGTCACGTAGGCGCCGCCACCAAAAAAGGCGACATTACCGAACGCGGCGTAGCCTGTGTAGCCACCGATGATGTTCCAGGCGGTCGCGAGGATGCTGAAGATGAAGAGTTGGGTGAGCAGGTTCATCCAGTACCCATTTGCACGCAGTGGAACGAGCGCGATA
>JBBSFO010000105.1:0-11130 GCA_038238655.1 Thermomicrobiales bacterium
CCTTATCGCCAGACGAGCCCGATGTCGCCCGTCGTCCCATAGGTGAACGAGCCGTCAACCGACCCCGACGAGAGCGTGTTCCGATAGACCCACAACCCGTCACGGTAGATGCCGATTCCCGCCCGTCCGTCGCGGTCCCAGTCGCCAACGATCGGCTTGTCGCTCGGCGTCCCGAATGCGAACGGCGCCGCGAACGACGGCGAGGTGTTGCTGTTCGACAGGATCCACTGCGCCGTGCTCGGTCGGAAGATACCGATCGTCGCCGAGCCATTGCCGTCCCAGTCACCGACTACCGGCAGGTCACCGCTCGACCCGAAGCCCGTGTCAACGTTTGCAGCCGGCGTGTTGTTGCTGAAGCTGAGGATGAATTCCGCCGTGCTCGGCCGGTACAGTCCGATTGTCTCCTTGCCCTGCCCGGTCCAGTCGCCGCAGAGCGGGATGTCGCTCGACGCCCCGAAGTTGGCGACCAGCCCGACGCCCACCGGGGCGGTAACGCTATTGCCGAAGATGAACTGCCCGCCGCGGAAGAGCACCGGATAGCGCTGGCCGTTCCCCGTCCAGTCACACATCAGCGGGACATCGGTGGAAAGACCGAAGGTGAAGACAGAAGTCGCCGAGCCACCACTCAACGAATTGCGCAGCGCCCACTGGCCGCCGCTCCGGAAGATGGCGGGCAACGCCTCCTTGCCGGCGAGGACATTGTCGCGCTGGCGACCCCAGCGAATCAGCCGCTGCTCCAGGTTCCCGCCGCAGTCGAACCCGCCGCCGCTGCACGCGCCCTGCAGGGTCCAGCCAACACCGACCCACGAGTTGCCGTTGCCGTTCGATGGGCGCGCCGGCATGTAGTCGCCCCAGCTCGGGTTGGTCGCCGCCGCCGAGCCGATCCGCGTGACGGCGTACTCGCCCGGGTACGCGTAGCCGTTGATATCGTCGGAGATCCAGATAATCGAGCTGGGGTAGAAGCCCCCGGTGCCGCTGGTGAACATCATGTTTGTGCCGACCGCACCGCGCGCGTTGACGGCAACGCCGGGGTAGGCAGTCGCAGCATTGCTGAAGGCGATGAACGGCTCGCCCGCGCCCGCGAAGCTGCTCTCGTTGATCAGCAGCCCCTGAACGTGCACGGTGGCGAAGCTGAAGCCGCCACTAACGCCGATTGGCACGTCCCAGAGGAGACCGATCAGGCCGCGCGCCACCCATGCCGTCTTGACCCGGGTGTCATCCCGCCCGCAGGGGTTCTTACCATCCGGCGTCGGGCAACTGTAGGAGCCGGTGCTGAACGTATTGTGCGTCACATCATGGGTCGCCGTGACTGCCGTGCTCGAGTCCGGCCAGGTGAGGACACGCGTTGACGTCGTCGAGAGGTGGCCGACGAGGTACATCGTGTTCTTCGCGCCATGCGTCATCACGAAGGACATGCCCAGGTCCTTATAGTAGAAGTAACTTACCCCGCCGCCGCCGCCGTTCGCAATGCTCCCGAGCGTGGTGAGCGGCAGCCGGCTCGTGACGTTGCCGGTGTATCCGCCTGCACAGAGTCCGCCGAAGACATTGTCGTTCATGAAGAAGTTGTCCGCGTCGAGCGCCACGTTCGGGTAGTCATAGCAGTTCCCCGAGGCAAACCCGACCTGCTGAGCGGTGAGATCAACGTAGTACCAGAAGTTCGCGGCGAGGTTCTGCGGCGTCGCGACCGCGATGCGGATGTTGTTGTTGCCGGAGCCGTTCTCGATGTACTGCAGCTCCCAGATGAAGATGTTGCGGCTCGGGTCGTAGATGACGTCCTGGTCGCAACAGAAACCGCCGTTGGTGGCGGGAAACTCCGTGTACGGATTGATAAAGGTCCAGTCGTTGCCGCCGTCGAGCGAAACCGCTGCGCCCCAGTTGTAGGTGACGAAGATCGTGTTGCCACTCTGGGCAACGCTCGGCTCATTAATGTTGCTCTTGGCGTTACTGCCCGTTGGCAGCTGGAAGTTCTGGAAGACGGAGAAGTCCGTCGCGCTGAGCTTGCCGGTACTCTGCTTGGCAATCTGCGCGTCGAGCGACGCCAGCGCGGGAGCGGCAGCGGCGGCCTTCGCGTTCAGCGCACCCGGTCCCTCCGGGGGCGTAGGGACTGGCTTGTGGGATCTCACGGTCGCCTCCCCAAGCGACGCGAGTTGCGCGGCCGAGAACGTCGGCGGCGTGTCGGTGCGCTTCACCGTCACCTTGGTCGGCGCGCTGGTACTGGCTTGCCCGCTCTGCCCGCTCTGCGGATCCGCGCCGAGCACCGTGGCGGGCGCGACGGTGAGGAGCGCCGCGACGAGCGGTAAGACAAAAAGAAGCGAACCAAGCATGCTGCCGGCACGATAGAGTCGTGAGCGATACCTCTTCATGATGCGAACCCTCCTCCATACCACAACAATCCCCGTGCCCACACCGATCACCCGACCGCGTGGCCACCCCGTTGCCCTGACCCGCAAACACTCCTTTCATTCCCCCTCTGTCCCAATAAACCCCTTGAACGCATTGCGCGTCCGATCTGAGTTGTTCGAGTGCTACTATATGTCTCCCCGTCGTATAGATTTGCCAAAGTGGCGAGATTATAGATTGTCTATCAAGTGCGCAAACTCTGTCAATACCCTATCCTATATTTAGAACGCTGGGTGTATCGCAACGGTTCCGCTGCACCTCGCTCCGAAGCGAGAAGGGGATGAGACAGAACTCATAGCGACGAGAACACATGCACGCGGTAATGTCCCGCGCCCGCATGGGTGGCCGCACGTCGCAGCATGGTACGATGGCATGGATGTGGTGCCCCGGAACAATAGCGCGGCGATGATCGTCTCTCTACCGTGGTCACGCGATCCCGACGCAGGAGGTTCGATGATGATGGGCAGATTTTCCGTACCGGTCGTGACGGTTGCGCTCGTCGCGCTCCTCGCCGCACCGACGGCCCTGGCGGCGGCACAGTTCGCCTCCCCCGCCTTCGCGCAGCGGTGGCAGCAGGATGAGGCGAAGACGCCGAACTTCTGGGGGCCGCTCGCGACAGCGCTCGACGGACAGCAGGAACCGTACAAGGAAGCGCCGGGCGGCTCCCGCCTCGTGCAATACTTCGATAAGGGACGGATGGAATTGACGAATCCGGGTGGCCCGGTCACCTCCGGCCTGCTCGTGACCGAACTGATGACGGGGCGCGCCCAGTTCGGCGACGGTACTTTCGACCAGCGGGTACCCGCCGCCGTGCCCGTCGCCGGAGACCCGGACACCGCGCTCTACTATCGCGATATTGCCATCGCCAGCTACACGAAGCCGCAGATTGGTCAACTGACGCAGACGGTCCTCAACGTGACGAGCTACGGGCGGCTCGGCGCACCGGTGCCTGCGGGCGCGATTCCCGTGAGCAACCCCCCGTCCGACCCCGCTGCAATTATCACGACGATTGATCCGCAGACGGGCCACGGCGTGGCGCAGACCTTCGAGTCCTTCCGGGCGCGCGTCGGGCTGGATGTCGTCGGACTGGCGGTCACCGAGCCATTCTGGACGACCGTCCGTATCGCCGGGCAGCCGCAGACCGTGCTCGTCGAGGCGTTCGAGCGGCGCGTGCTCACCTACAATCCCGCGAACCCGGAACCGTTTAAGGTCGAGTTCGGCAATGTCGGCCAGCACTACAACCGCTGGCGGTACGGCACTGTCGGCCCATAGGGCGAATGCGGCTTCCACATGCTGAAAGCGCCCCCCGGCACGCGACGTGTGGGTTGCCCCGCGCGACGCATCGGCGTATCCTGACCGGCGTTCGACCGATGCAACCGGAGCGCGGGGGATTATGCCAACCGGGGACGATGCGGAGACACAACGCGTCCATGCCGTGATTGTCGGGACGGGTGCGATGGCACCGGGGATCGCGGCGGAGTACGCGCGCCTCGGCCCCGTGCAGATCGCCGGGCGCGACGACGCGAAGATCGCCGCCGCGCTCGATACCGCTCGCCGTGCCCTCGATACCCTCGCGCGCGAGCAATTGCTTGACAACACCGAGGCAAACGCCGCGCGTGCCCGCCTTTCCGGCACGACGATTGATGCCGCCGACTACGCAGGCGCGACGGTCGTCGTCGAATCCATCGCCGAGGATTTACCGGCGAAGCACGCGCTCTTCACGATGCTGGACGCCCGCACTGCCCCGACGACACTACTCTGCTCGAACACCTCCAGCCTGCGCATCACCGCCATCGCGGCGGAATTGCGCCATCCGGAGCGCGTGATCGGCACGCACTACTGGAACCCGCCGCATCTCCTGCCACTCGTCGAGGTGATCCCTGGTGAGAAAACAGCGCCGGAAACGGTCGCGGCGGTGCGCGCCCTCCTTGTTCGGATGGAAAAGGAGCCGGTGCTCGTGCGGCATGAGGTGCCCGGCTTTATCTGGAACCGGCTGCAACTCGGGCTGCTGCGCGAATGTCTCTGGCTGGTCAGCAACGGCGTCGCGACGCCGGAAGACATTGACGCGATCCTCGAACGCGGTTTGGGGCGGCGCTGGTCGCTGACCGGGCCATTCACGACCGTCCGGCTCGGCGGGCCGCACGTCTTCACACGCATCGCGGAGGAACTTTTCCCGGAGTTCGCAGCGGAGCCGGTCTTCCCCGATGGCTGGCAGGAAATCTTGACAACGAGCCGGACGGACATTGATAGTGCGACAGCACGCGCGACGCGGGAACGCGCCCTCGCCGCCCTGCGCCGTCAGGACAGGGAATCGGTCGGGGATTTAAGCACAGAGAACGCAGAGGGCACAGAGGGGGAAAGAAGAAAAGAAGAAAGAGAATGAGATATTATTCTTTCTCTGTGATCTCTCTGTCCTCTCTGTTCTCTGTGCTATGGTTTCTCTTTATGTCAGGAGGGGTAGGATGGCAACGACGGCAAAAGCGATGGAGTTGGGCCACGATGTACGCTCGCTGAGTATTTCGGCGATCAAGGAGCAGATGGGGGCGCCGCCGTGGGCGCACGAGATCGTGCAAACGAACGGCACGCGCTGCGTCGTCATCTGCCAGGCACCCGGCCACCCGAACGATACGCACTACCACAAACAGGATGAGTGGTGGTTCATCGCCGAGGGCGAGCAAACGTGGGAGTTCGAGGACGGCGTGAAGGTCGAAGTCAAGCAAGGTGATTTCATCTTCGCCCCGAAAGACATCTGGCATCATATCTCGGTCGTCGGTGACACGCCGGCAATCCGCGTCGCGATGAGCGCGATCGGCGAGTTCCACCGCTACGATAAACCCGGCACCGCACCAGTGGAGAAGAAGAATGCGTAATCAACCCCCGGATGACCGTGCCATTCAGAGCGCCCTTGCCCGCTGGAAAAAGGCGCAAGGCGGCGGCATGGGCAAACTCGGTATCGGCAACTACACCTCGGGCACCGCGAACCTCGTGCAGCAGGCGCTGATGAATGTTGGCGCGGAAACGGTCGCCACGCCGCTGATCGGCGAAGACGGCACGGTGGACGCGCGACTGAAAGAGGTGGACGTGCTCGTGTCGGGCGGCACGGTGCTGAATGGCCCAATCTACGATCAGCTCTCTTGCCGGATGATCCTGCGGCCCTATGTTGGCTACAACGACATCAATGTGCCCGAGGCGAGCGAGCGCGGCATCCTGGTCTGCAATGTGCCGGACGCCTACTCGGAAGAAGTCGCAATGCAGGCGATTGCGTTCCTGATGGCGGCGAACCGGCAGGTCTACGCCTTCGACAAGATCACGCGCAGCGGTGGCTGGCGCTCGCATATGGGCGACGGTCGGATTATCGTCCACAACTCCAAGGCGCAGACGGTTGGCGTGGTCGGCTTCGGGCGGATCGGGCGGATCTTCGGGCAACGCGCGAAGGCGCTCGGCTTCAAGGTGATCGCCACCGACCCGTACGTCACGCAGGAAGAGGTTGCGGAATTGGGCATCCCCCTCGTACCGCTGGAGCAGGTGCTCAAAGAGTCCGACTACATCTCGATCCACGCCTTCTTGTGGGACGAGACACGCCACCTGATGAACGCCGACCGGCTGGAGCAAATGAAGCCGGGCGCGTGGATCATCAATACGGCGCGCGGCCCGATCATCGAGGAACCGGCACTGGTGGACGCCTTGCGGGCCGGCCACCTCGCGGGCGCGGGGCTGGACGTCTTCGAGGTCGAGCCAATCGCGGAAGATAATCCCCTACTGACGATGGACAATGTGATGATCGCGCCGCACATCGCCGTCTATTCCGAGGAAGGACAGATCCGCGCCTCAAAGCGCGCCGCGCAGATTGCCACGGCGGCCCTGAAAGGTCAACTACCCGACCCGATCCCGGCGATTGACAAGGGCCTGTATCAGGCGCTCATCAACGGCGGCATCCCCGTCGCGGACATCACGACGATCCCCGTCCCGTAGTAGGGTAGCGGGGCTTTCCCCAAATTCGTGAAGGGCGGACGTTTTACCAGCGCCCGCCCTTCTCGTTTCTTGTCTTGTCTCGGATGCGGATCAGATCGTGAACGAGTAAACCATCAACTCGGCATCGCTCTTGTAGGTGCTGGCGTCGCTGGCGCGGGTACGGAAAGTGAGCACCCAACCGTCCGAACCCTTCGTGACGAACGCTTGCTGGATGCGCTGCGTCTCGCCGTTCTCATCGATCACCGTGTAGTCGAGGAGCGGGCAGTCTTGATCGGCGCACTTGATGAAATCCCGCCGAATCTCGGTGTAGCCGTTGAAGGTAGAGACGCCATCGATGTTCGCCTTGGCGTACTCGATATTCGTCGTGCCTGCCGGGATACTATCGCGCACGACATTGAAGATCGCCGCACTACCATCGACCGTCCAGAGCGCCACGACCCCCTTGGTATCGGGTTTCTTTTGCGTCCATCCATCGGCGACGCCGATGGCGAAACTGCCGTCCGGGGCCGCATAGATCGTTGTCGCACCGACCGGCCCGGCGGTCGTCGCTACCAGACTGAGCGCCATGAGCGCCAGCAAACCGATCAACCGCATACGTCGCACCATGTTCATCTTCTCACACCATCCCTTTCCTACCCCGAAGCGACCCATGCCGCCCCACATCTGCTACCATAACGAGTGACTGACTCATCAGGTTCCCTCACCCCTTTGATAGCATGTACTCTTCGTGCTATCTTTGTGGAAAGAGTATACCATCAGGAAACAAAGGCATCACGGCTCGTCTGCCAACAGAAAGGCTGGAGCGCGTGCGGCGTCCCAACCAATCTGTTGGCATTGCGGCTTAGACGAAGGTGAAGGAATACACCATCACGTCGGCCTCATCCACATAGTCCTGATGATCCACCAGTTTTGTGAAGAATGAGAGCAGGTACGCGTCCGAACCGTGCGTCAGGAAAACTGACTGCGCGCGGATCGGCGTGCCGTCCTTGTCAATGAGGTAATCGAGGCGCGGCGCCTGCTGATCGCCCGATGTGACGAAATCGCGGCGCAACTCCTTGTATCCACTCAAGCTGGTGAGGGCATCGGCTTGCTGCACCGCATAGTCAAGACTCGATGTCCCGCTCGGCACCTTCAGCGCGACGATCTGGAAGATGGCGCTCCCGTCGTCAATGGACCACTGGCCGATGACGCTGTCATCGAGACCGCTGGTAGTCTGCACCCAACCGTCTGCGATCCCGACCGCGACCTTGCTGTTCTGGAAGACGGTCACCGCCCCGACCGGCGCGGCGGTCGTCGCGACCAGACCAAGCAACACCAACGCCAAGAGTGCAACAACCCGAAACTGTCGTACCGTGTGCATGTCCCGTACCGCCCCCTTCTTTACCCCGAGGCCGCCCACGCCGCCTCATTCGCCACCATACCGTTGAACGCCGGAAGGAGTTCAAATGTGACGGTTCTCGCGAAGCATGTCTAAATCATTGCGTGCCTCAATTATACATCATACCCTATCTGCACCGATTATCTCATATATGTAAAATTATGGTAAACAACGGGGCGGAGATTGGGAGTGAACCGCCACAGACGCCAAGAGCGCCAAGAGGGAGAAGGAAGGGACCAAAATTCTTTCTCTTTTTCTCTTCTTGGCGCTCCTGGCGTCCTGGCGGTTCAGAATGTATTTTAGCCGAGGCGGAGGGGGCGATGGCCTTGACCCGGATCGTTCCCTCGTCCGGCGTTCGGATCGAGGATGATCGGCACGCCGAGCGGGATGGCGGCGTTGAACGACTCGATTGAAAGGCGCGCCGCGATCTGCCGCGACACATCGCGGAACGCCTGCGACAAGGGCGACGCGGCGTTCTTGATGACAAGCGGCACGCCCGCGTCGCCCGATTCGGACATTTCGGGATCGAGCGGGATTTCGCCGAGCAGCGGCACGTTGTAGCGCGTCGCGGCGCGCTGCCCGCCGCCCTTGCCGAAGATGTAGACCTTCTCGCCCGTCATCGGGTTCGGGTAGTACGACATGTTCTCGATGATGCCGAGGATCGGCACGTCGAGTTGCTTGAACATGTTGATGCCTTTTTGCGCGTCCGATAACGCGACCTGCGCGGGCTGCGTGACGATCACCGAGCCGGAGAGCGGCAGCGCCTGGGTCAACGTCAGTTGCGCGTCGCCCGTGCCCGGCGGCAGATCAATAACGAGGTAATCGAGTTCGCCCCACGCCACCTGCCGGAGAAACTGCGTGAGCAGCCCCGCCACCATCGGGCCGCGCCAGATGATCGGCTTGTCGTCCTGCCGGTTAATGAACCCGACCGACATCAGCGTCATATTGTGCGCATAGATCGGGTTGAGGCGGTTGTCCGCCGTCGGCACGGGCGCTTCGTTCGTGCCGAGCATGATCGGGATGCTCGGCCCGTAGATGTCGGCGTCCAACAGGCCGACTTTGGCACCTTCGAGCATCAGCGAGGCGGCAATATTGACGGCGACGGTGCTCTTGCCGACGCCGCCCTTGCCGGAGGCGACGGCGATCGTGTTGCGGATACCGGGAATCGGTTCCTTGCCGGGTTTGCCGCCGAACATCGAACGCACCTGCGCCGTCATCTGCAACTCGACATGCGCGATGCCCGGCACCTGCATCAGCGCGGCGCGAACATCCGACTCGATCTTGCCGCGCAGGGGGCAGGCGGGCGTCGTTAATTCGACCGTCACACCGACGGTGCCCCCCTCGATCACGACATCCTTGATCATGTTGAGTGTGACGAGGTCCCGGTGCAATTCGGGATCGTCCACCGTCCGCAACGCCGCCATCACGGCATCCCGACTCACCGCTTGTGTACTGGTCATCGTCCTATCCTCCCGCAATCCCGACCGCGCGGGAACGCGCGGTCGGGAACAATCACTCTTGACAATCGTCGTCGTACGACGCGCATCATGCACGCGGCGCAATCACCACACAGTGTACTACGTTGCCGCTGTATCGGTTCTGTCGCGGCGGGAAGTCGGGAAGGTCAGCGCTTCCTCTACCGAGGAGGCGCACGCAAGATTTCCCCTTGTCCGGTAACGGATGCTGATACACTGGCGATGTCAGAGCGATGACGACCCTACATGCCCGCGACGCAGCGAAAGGATATACTGGGATATGTCTGACCACCCAACGTGGACCAACTGGTCGGGCGGTGTGACGTGCATGCCCGCCCGCATGGCGATGCCGGAGAGCGAGGACGCGCTGGTGGCACTGTTCCGCGACGCGGAGCGGGAAGGCTGGGAGATGCGGGTGGCGGGCACCGGACATTCATTCGTCCCGCTTTGCACGAGCGCGGGGGCGCTGCTCTCGCTGGACAACATGCAGGGAGTAATAGAAAGAGAAACCGATCCCGCAGCGATGCAGGCGACGATCTGGGCAGGCACAAAGATCCACCAGATTGGTGCGCCTTTGCTCGGTGCCGGGATGGCGATGGAGAACATGGGCGACATTGACCGTCAATCGCTCGCCGGTGCGATCAGCACGGGCACACATGGCACGGGGCCGACGCTCGGCAGCATCGCCACGCAGGTTGTCGGCCTGCGCCTCTTGACGGCCACCGGCGAGTACCTCGACTGCGCGGCGAATCGCGAGCCGGCGGTTTTCGCCGCCGCACGCGTCTCGCTCGGCATGCTCGGCATCATCACGCGGATCACGTTGCGCGTCCTGCCCGCCTATCACCTGCACGAGCATACCTGGGTCGCCTCCTTCGATGAATGCATGGACAATCTGGACGCATTAATCGGCGCGACGCGGCATTTCGAGTTCTTCTGGAGTCCCGGCGACGATGCGTGCGCGATGAAGGCATTGCACCCCACAAACGCGGAACGCTGGGAGGAGCCGGAAACGGTGCCGACGGTCACCGGTCGGCTGGCGCGCTATGTCCACCCCGACCGCGTGGACTGGAGCTACCGGATTCTGCCCTCCGAACGCACGATCCGGTTCAATGAGATGGAGTTTTCGGTCCCGGCGGCGAATGGCCCCGATTGCCTGCGCGAAATCCGTGAACTGATGCGCGCCAAGCACCCGGACGTGACGTGGCCCGTCGAATATCGGACGTTGCACGCGGACGATATTCCGCTCAGCCCTGCCTACGGCCGCGAAACGGTGACGATCTCTATTCACCAGGATGCGACGCTGCCCCATCACCCCTTCTTCACCGATGCGGAAGCGATCTTCCGCAACCACCACGGACGGCCACACTGGGGCAAAATGCACTGGCACAGCGGTCGCGACCTGCGCGATCTGTATCCGCTGTGGGACCAATTTCACGCCGTCCGCGCGCAGCTAGACCCGACCGGGCGCTTCCTCAATGCCTATCTGCGCGAGATGGTGCGGGACTAGGGAATCGAACCGGGGACAACCGCAAAGACGCCAAGAACGCAAAGGGCGTCGAGAAGAAAAAAGAACATGATGGCAGGAAGTCCTACAATTAGGAGGAGGGAGCGGGATGCCGGAAGCGATGGATGAGGCAAACATGACGGAAGTCGCGCCGTCGGCGTTGCGGGCGCTCGACTGGCGACCGATCGGGCCGTTCCGGGGCGGGCGGGTGATCGCCGTCGCCGGGCACCCGACCGAGTTCGCGACCTTTTACATGGGTTCGACGGGTGGCGGCGTCTGGAAGACCGAGGATGGCGGCACGTACTGGGAGAATATCTCGGACGGCTTCTTCAAGCGCGCCTCGGTCGGCGCGCTCGCCGTCGCGGAATCGGACCCGAATGTCATCTACGTCGGGATGGGCG
>JBBSFO010000106.1:0-11036 GCA_038238655.1 Thermomicrobiales bacterium
CGGCGGTGGCGCGACTACCGATCAGATGGCGGACGCAATCGCCGCTAGCGTAGGCAAATAACCGACCTTTCTGATGTGGTTGCGG
Source organism: Thermomicrobiales bacterium (assembly GCA_038238655.1). Lineage (GTDB taxonomy): Bacteria > Chloroflexota > Chloroflexia > Thermomicrobiales > JALYUS01 > JALYUS01. Next base: position 86 of record JBBSFO010000106.1, read on the forward strand.
TGGTATCCTCCCCGTACGGCGCACAACGGCGTGCGCGCAGGGAAAGGATACCACCGCATGAACGTAATCAAAATGGTACGCAACCTCGGCCTCGGGCTGTGGGTTGGCGGGACGGCGGCGATTGACTTTGTGGACGCGCCCGCCCGCTTCAAGACACCCGGCCTCGACCGGAATGCGATCACGGCGGTCGGACGATCAGTCTTCGCGGCGTGGAGCCGCTACGAACTTGGTCTCGCGACGGTCACCGCCGCGACAGCCCTGATTGCCGCGCGGGGCGAGGGTGCTGGTAAGCGTACTGCCGCCCTTGTCACGCCGATGTGGGTGCTCACGGTCGTGCAGTTCGCGCTGCTCCAGCCGAAGATGCGCGCCCTCGCGGCGGGGTTGGATTTCGTCAACCGCGATCCGAACGAGCCGCGCTACGCCGAGCATCGCAAAGTCCACGGCGCGTACATGGCAGCGGACGGCATCAAGTTCCTGCTCGGCCTCGCGGCGAATGTGACAAGCAACGGGTAAAGACGGAAGCGCTCCCAGTCTTGTGCAGATGTTGGTGGCGGCAGGCTGAAGCCCGCCGCCACCGGAAACAAAGCCCTGACATTCGGCATGGGCCGCGAGCGGATTATCGTTCGGCGGCCCCCAGGTAGATTGTCGGCAACACGGTCTCGGTCGCGCCATCGCTGGTGCGCTCGACGCGGTAGGCGCGGGCATTCGGTCGCGAACTGATCGCCGCGTGCAAGGCGCCGTCAATGAAGTGCAAGCCGACGCCGTCGTCCGCCGCGTAGCCGTCCTCGATTTCCCTGCTCGCGATCAGCCGGTGATAGGTCGGGCGGCGCTCCGGCTCGCCATCGTAGTGTGGCGAGTTGCTGCCGGGCAGGAAGCCGAGGCAGGTGATCGGCGTCAACGGGCCGAAGAGTGAGTCCGTCGTCCCCTGCCCGAACCAGCAGATCGAACCCGCGCTGACACCGCACAGGATGATGCCCCGCGCGTATGCATCGCGCATGATCGCGTCCACACCCCAATCGCGCCAGAGCGCCAGCAGGTTCTTCGTGCTGCCCCCACCGACGTAGATAATGTCTTGTGCCAGCAGCAGCCCCGCGAGATCGTTCGTGGACGGCTTGTAGAGCGAGAGATGCGTCGGCGTGCAGGCGAGTCGCCCGGCGGCATCGTAGAAGCGCTCAATACCCGCCTCCGTATCGCCGCTCGCCGTACCGATGTAGCAAATCTTCGGAGATGCGCCGCCCGTCAAGCCGAGAATGTATTTCTCTAGCAGCAAGTCGTCCGGTTCGACCGACAAACCCGCGCCGCCAATTGCCACAATCTGCCTCTGGTTCTGCTTCGCCATACTTCCCTTCCCATGATTAGGCGATACAGGCTCCCGTTTGCGATCTCTCGCTCGTAGACGGAAGCCTCCGCTACCAGTACCCCACTCTTTCCCGTACTCTATCAGCACGCTGCAAGGGGTCGGAGCTTTGGGACATCTGCTACCATGCACCATATGACAGAAGGCAACACACCGGAGATCATCGCCTTCACCGCCGGGTCACCGCTCCTCGATGGAGCGGTACAGGTGTATACGCGAACATGGGGACGCGAATGGGAGGCGACGCGCGCGTTCGTCATGCGGTACACGGGCTACATGGATTTTCGCGGGTTCGTGGCGATGCACGACGCGGCGGTCGTCGGCATGGGATTCGGCGTGCGCTCGGAGTCGGACCGGTGGTGGCACGAGAAAGTCGCCGTGCAGGTCGGCGCGGATCACCCGGCGCTGGAAAACGCCTGGGTACTGGTCGAGCTGGCGGTGCTGCCCGCCTATCGGGGGAAAGGGATCGGCAGCCTGCTCCATGATACGCTGCTCGCCACGCAACCAAGCCCGCGTGCGCTCCTGTCCACGGAAGTGAGGAATACCCGCGCCCGTGCCCTGTACGAGCGGCTCGGCTGGCGCTATCTGCACCCTGGCTTTGTCTTCAACGAGGGGCAGCCGCCCTTCGCCGTCATGCATCGGGAGGTTGCGGAAAGGTGAAAATCACCGACATCGCGTGCTACGCGGTACGGCTGCCGCTGATCAAGCCGTTCATCATCTCGTATGGGACATACGCGCACGTCGAGAGCATCCTCGTGCGGCTGACGACCGATACGGGGCTGGTTGGTTGGGGCGAGGCGACACCGGACCCGTTCGTGACGGGCGAAAGTTGGGCGGGCACACACGCGATGCTCCGGCACGACCTTTTGCCACTGCTTCGCGACCAGAATCCGCTCGCCCGCGAGGCGATCCACGCGCGCCTCGACGGGCTGGTAACGGGCGCGCCGAGCGCGAAGGCGGCGATTGACCTCGCATTGTGGGACATTGCCGGGAAGCAGGCACATCTATCCGTCGCAGCGCTGCTCGGCGGGCCGGTGCGCGACGCGCTCGTTTGGCATGCAACGCTCTCCATCGGCACGCCGGCGACGATGGCGGCGGAAGCGAAAGCGGTGGTCGCGGCGGGGCACAGCGAAATCAAGATGAAGGTCGGCGCGGCGCGGCTCGCGGATGATGTGGAGCGCATCATGGCCGTGCGCGAAGCGATCGGGCCGGAGATCGCGCTGATGGTGGACGCCAATCAGGGCTGGCGCGACCCCGCGACGGCGATCCGCGCGATCCATGCCATCGTCCCCGCCGCGCCCATCTGGATCGAGCAGCCGATTCGCGCCGACGACTTCGCGGGACTCGCGGAAATCCGCCGTGCCACCGGCATCGCGCAGATGGCAGACGAGGGCGTCCACAGCGCGCGGGACGGCCTGCGGATCGTGGCACTGCGCGCGGCCGATCTGATCAATGTCAAACTGATGAAAACGGGCGGCATCACGGAGGCGATGCGGCTGATTGCCGTCTGCGAGGCGGCGGGACTGCGCTGTATGGTCGGCTCGATGGTCGAAAGCACGATTGCGACGGCAGCGGGCGTGCAGATCGCGCTGGCGCGGCACGTCGTCGTCGCGAATGGATTGGTCGGCCCGGTGATGCTGCGCGAGGACCTCGCGACCGGCCTGACGTACGCGGATGGCGCGATTCGGTGTGATCCCGCCGCCCCCGGTCTGGGGATCGTCGTGGATGAGGAGCGCGTCGCGCGATTCCAGGTAACAAGTAACGAACGGGGATAGGGCGATTCGTGACAGAGGAGGAAAATGGTGGCGAGCGACGAGCAGGAGGCCGTATCCCGTGACATCATCGCAGAACGCTGTCCTGTATGCGGCACTCTGATGACGGCGGAACAGGCGGGGCCGATCCGGTTCGCCAATCCGGCGCAGCAATTGATCCTGCCCGACGCCCAGATCGGCGGTGGCCAGTCGGTCACGCGGATGCGCTGCGAGAATGGCCACACCTTCTGGGCCATCGAGGATGAGGAGGAACGCGACGAGCCGTGACAACGGGGCAATGACTCGGTGGACATACGAGTGCGGTATACTCGTGCTATGAGTGATCGCGCGTTCGAGACCGAACCCATCGTTGATGATGCCGATTTCGCGCCGGGCGTCCGCGTGCGCATTCAGGGCAAGCCGATCGGTGTCACCCTCAGTAGCGCAACGGGAACAATCGTCAAAGCAGATGAGTGGGACGGATATTACCGTATCCATCTCGATCTTCCCGCGCGCTATCATCATGCGGACGGTCGGACAGAGGCCCTTCAGGAGATCCGCGAAGCGGGTGACAATCTCACTATCCTCCCTTCTCCGGCAGCATAGCGCATGCGAAAGATGCCGCTCTTCGCCGAAGGACGAGAGTGGCGACGGCGCATGCGCTATGCAACAGCGATTGGGCGCAGAGTCTGGTGTGACGCGGAAGACGGCTTCGAGTACGAACCGGACCCAAACCCGGCACGAGGGACATGGCATCAGATTGATGCACGGCATGGACGGTATCGCGATATTGACCCGGAAACGGGTGCACCGGTTGCGGGGAGCGAAGAGCAATGGTGCCCGCTCAGGTAGCGCATCTCCGCGAGTACGGCGAGTGAGCATTCGATGATACAGGATGTTCCACCCGGTCTGCGCGTCGCGATGTGCGAAACAGTCGCGGATTTCCATGCGTGCGAAGATGTCCAACTGGCAGTCTGGGAGAGTGGCGAGCGCGAAATCGTGCCGTACGACATCCTACGCGCCATCATGCACGCGGGCGGGACGGTCGTTGGTGCGTGGGACGGCGAAAAGATGATCGGGATGGCGCTCAGTTTCGTCGCATGGGGGGCGGACGGTGCATACCACCATTCACACCTGCTCGGCGTGCTGCCGACATATCGCCACTGGGGCATCGGCAGGCGGCTGAAATTGGCCCAGAGGGACTTTATTCTCGCGCAGGGCCTGAATGTGATGACGTGGACGTTCGATCCGCTCGAATCGGCGAACGCGCATCTCAATTTTTCGAAATTGGGGGGCGTCAGCCACACATACCTGCCGGACTTCTACGGCGCGATGCCCGAAGCGCTCAACGCCGGGCTGCCGAGCGACCGCCTGCTGATCGAATGGCGGCTCGATACACCGCATGTCCTCGGTCGCCTCGCCACCGCCGCGAGCAGCGCATCCTTCGGCCCCCTGGTCAGCGCGGAATCTCTCAATGCGCCTTACCTCCTCCGCATGGATGACGATGGCTTCCCGGCGCGGCCCCCCTCCCCTACTCCCTCCCCTGCTACGGTGGGAGAGGGGAACTCACTGCAAACGCCTGGACGAATACCCGAGCCAAGTTCCCCTCTCCCGCGCATGGGGGAGGGGTCAGGGGAGGGGGGGGCCCGCTGCCGCATCGAAATTCCCGCCAGCATCCAGGCAATCAAAGCGACCGATCCGGCCCGCGCGCTCGCCTGGCGATTGGCGACCCGCGCCGCCTTCACCGATGCCCTCGCCGGCGGATTCCTGATCACCGATTACCGCGCGCCTCGCTTCCACCGCCCGGAATGCGGCTACTATCTCCTCTCGAATTTTGTGCCGGAGTACGCGTAGGCGCAATCACGGTTATCGCCCACGCGAGCGCGGCGGTGGTCTGACCACCGCCGCGCTATTCACCAGAAAGGAATGTGACGCCGCGCTCCCGACAGGGGTTGCGCGGCCAGGAAATCTACCGATACACCGCGTATGGGACCACGCCGTACGAGTAGACATCCGAGAAAACCGGGTAGATGCGCATGCCGGTCGTCGTGCAGACATTGATCAGGTGCCCGTCTTTGTCCGCAACAATGGAAACCCGCCCATCGCCACAGTAGCGAGGATCGAAGTAGTTGGCTGCGCCGGGCACCGCGTTGTAATGCGCGTAGACATAGGGCACCGTACCGTACGGTATGCCGCCGTAGTAGATCGGGTCGCCGTAACCGAGGCAGCGATAGTTGCCGACGGGACAACCGTTCGCCGTGAAGACATTGGCGGGGGTAGCCGCACCGACCGAGGCGCTGCTCCCGATCGTGAGGATTAACATCACGGCACCCGCCGCGAGTGTAACCAGCCGTCGAACATTGCGCGTCATCATTGGACTTGCTCCCTTTTCGGAGTGGCGAAAAACCCGCCCCTCCTGACAAATACCCAACCATTACCGTTTGCCATTACCCTGCGCGTGCCCGGCTCCGACTGCGTTTCCTTGGTCCGATCTGCCGAGCACAGGCTTGCTCGCCTGGGATCAGTATGCGTGACCGGCTACTGCTCCACGCCGAACGAAAGGCGGGTTTGTGTGCTGTCCGAAGGGACAGACTGCGTGCGGTACAATGGGAGTTGACGCCGGAAGCGGCAGTGGACAGCCAAAGGAGGCGTACACGCGTGCAATGGGCGGAGACGATTCTGGCCAACCTCAAGGAGTACGATGTCCGGCTGATGACGTATGTGCCGGACAATATGCTCATCCCGCTGATTGATGGCGCGCACGCGGACGCGCACTTCACCGCCTTCACCGCCACGCGTGAGGAAGAAGCGATCGGCATCGCCTGTGGTGCCGACATGGCAGGGATGCGCGCCGTCGTGCTGATGCAGTCGAGCGGCTTCGGCAACACCGTCAATGCCCTCGCCTCGCTCGCCGTCCCATACCAATTGCCGCTCCTACTGATAATCTCCGAGCGCGGCGTGATCGGCGAGTACAATTCGGTGCAAATGCCGATTACCCGTGCGATCCGCCCCACACTGGACGCCCTCGGCATCCCGCACGTCACACTGTCGCGCGCGGACGAGTTGCATTTCCTCACCCAACGCATGATCCGCCAATGTTTCCTGACCCGCACGCCGACCGCGCTCATCCTTTCCCCGTTGCTGACGGGCGGCAAGACGGACGTGTAACGGGAAGCAATGTGCAACGAGCAATGAGTTTCGCAGGGACGGTTGTACCTTCGGCGGACCGTCCTCCCCGACCGATTCGCAGGAGGCGACAATGGTTCTTTCGGATACAGCCTTCACCATCACAAAATCCGCTGTACCGATGCAGCGGATTGTGCTCACGCGCGTCCTCGTTTCGCTCCTGACGCACGAGGAGGCGATTGTCGCGGGGATCGGCAACACGAATTTCGACCTCGCCGCCGCCGGGCACCGGCCGCAGAACTTTTACATGCTCGGCAGCATGGGCCTGGCGCTGCCGATCGCGCTCGGTGGGGCGGTCGCGCAGCCGGAGCGACAGTTCTTCGCACTCGAAGGGGACGGTTCACTGCTGATGAACCTCGGCTGCCTCGCGACGATTGCCAGCGTCGCCCCGCGCAACCTCACAATCATCGTTTGGGATAACGGGTTATATCAGATCACCGGCAAGCAGCCCGCCGCAACCGGCAGCGTGACTGACCTCGTTGGCGTCGCGAAGGCGGCAGGGATCGTCAAAAGCGCATGGGCAGCGGACGAAACAGACTTCACGCGCCTCGTCACTCAAGCCCTTGCCGATGACGGCCCGCACCTGATCGCCGCCCATGTAGACGACGCTCCCGGCGTCTCTCGCCCCGAGCGCGACCCCGTCCTGCTCCGCGACCGCTATATGCGTGGTATTCAGAAAGTAGCGAGGAACGAGTAACAAGGGAGCGGTACCTTCTCGATACTCGTTACTCGTTACTCGTTCCTCGTTCCTCCGTATTGCCCTGCGCTATCCCCCGCGCGGCGACCGAAGACGGCGCCGCTCGTCAGGCCGCTGCCACCAGGATAGTTGGCGTAGAAAAGGCCGCCGACGAGTTCCCCGGCGGCGTGAAGGCCGGGGATCGGGCGGTCCGCGCGGTCGAGGACGCGAGCGTCCGCATCAATCTTGACGCCGCCAAAGGTGAAGGTGATGCCGCATGTGACGGCGAAGGCGAGGTAGGGCGGCGTGTCGAGCGGCAGCGCCCAGTTACTCTTCGGCGGTGCGATGCCGACCGTTCGCACGCCGTCCTTGATCGCTGGGTTGAAATTGCCCGGTTGGATAGCGGCGTTGAAGGCGGAGACCGTCTCGTCCAGCGCATCGGGGTTGAGGCCGAGGTGCGCGGCGAGGTCGCGGATCGTCGCCGCTTCGGAGCGAGCGACGCCGGGCGCGGTGTACTCGTCCTGCCGTAGGAGGGGGGCGGTTTTGGTGTCGAAGAGTTGCCAAGCGATTGCGCCGGGCTGTTTGAGGATTTCCGCGCCATACTTCGCGTAGGTGTAGTTGCGGAAATCCGCGCCCTCGTCCAGAAAACGCGCGGCGTTGCGGTTGACAACGATGCCGATCGGGTACGACTGCTTCGAGAAGCGATGCGCGATCTCGCGGTCGCCGGTCGGCGGCGCGCCCGCGTCCCACTGGATGGCGTGGCAGCCGCTCCAATGGCCGTACGGCTGCGCGCCCGCATCGAGCGCGAACTGGAGGACTTCGCCGGTGTTGTACGGCGTGCCGCGCACCTTCGCGACATCCCAGTTCGGCCCGAGATACATCGCGCGCCGCTGTGCGTCCGCCTCGAAGCCGCCGCTTGCCAGCACGACCGCACCCGCCGCGATCGCCGCACGCCCGTCCGGCCCGTCCACAATAACGCCCGTCACCGCGCCCCGGTCACCGCGCAGTAGCCCGACGACGGGGCTGTCGTAGTGAATCTCGATGCCGCTGGCGAGTGCGGCGGCGGTATGCTGGGCAATCAACCCCTTGCCCTCACCGACCGTGCCGAGTGGCAGATTGCCGAAAAAGTGCGACGTGCCATCCAGGAGGAACGACTGCCGCTCGTACATCAGTTTCCAGCGAATGCCCTTCGCGTGCATCCATCGTATGACCGCCGCCGCATCGTTGACGAGAATAGAAGTCAGCGCGCTGTCGCACCGCCCATCGGTGACGCGAAGCATATCGGCCATGAACTGTTCCGGTGTGTAGGGCGGCAGTTCGACCCGCGCCGCACGTTCGTCCGTGAGATCATCGAGGATCGGGCGGAGGTCATCGAGCGTAGTAAACGTCGTCCGCGTCGCCCCCGCCGTGAAGTAGCTATTGCCGCCCGCCCACGCACGCGGCGCTTTCTCGACGATCAGGACGCGCCCGGCATGCTCCCGCGCCGCATGCGCCGCGCAAAACCCGGCATTGCCGCTCCCCACCACGACAACATCGTATCGTTCCGCCATCGCTCCCCCATAGATTGGTCGGCAGCCGCAGCAGAAAAAATATGCCGCTCAATCGTCAGTATAGCAGGCAGATAGGGGCATCGTAGGGCGGTGCTCGAACCGCCCTCCTCGCTCAGTCCTCAATCCTTTGCCCCTTAAAAAAGGTGGTGGCGACGCTGGAGGGGCGCCGCCACCGAGGCAAAAGGGACAGGGCAGAAGTAGTGTGCAGTGTTGGGTCCCGCTACCACCGTCTCATCGAACCGTCGCGGAGCGTCGAGAGCGTGGGACGCATGGTTGCGCGTATGCGGCGCAATGCGGGATTTTGGAACGTAATCAGTGAGTATGCTGTTCGTCGTCAGTGTCGTCGGGCAACTGTTGTTCCATCGCGCTCACCCGCCGTTTCCCCTTCCTCCTCACCAATCGCGAACGCCGTACACTAGTGATAACGAGATAACAGCATAAAATGTGACGGCTGACTATACTTCATCTCCAATATCACCTTGATGCGAGTCTGACCGATCGGTCGTCTCGCGCTACCGCACGCCGTTGTTGTTCGTTTTATGAATAGACAATGGCGCAATTCGTCGGCGAAAGCAGTGTGCGAAGGACGAGGGGATTGGCCCACCAGCATCTCACCCGATTGAGTGCGATTCCCGGATTCCCGGTGCAGCATGATGGAGGCAAGAAATGGACACAAGTGTGCAACCGGTGCAGCCAGTCGTCCCGCCGCATGCGGAAGAAACCTACATGCCCAATCAGCAGCGGGCGGGCATCGCGCTCTGCCTTTCCGGGGGTGGGTTCCGGGCGGCACTCTTCCATATGGGCGCGCTACGGCGGCTGAACGAACTGGGTGCGCTCGGGCATGTGGATCGGATTTCGTCGGTTTCCGGGGGGAGCATCTTTGCGGCGCATCTCGTCGAGGCGATCCCGGAGTGGCCCGTGCCGGGTGCGGTCATCCCGACCGACCGATGGGACGCGCGGGTCGCCGACCCGTTCCGCGCCTTCACCCGGAAAAATATGCGCACACTCCCGATCCTCGCGCGCCTCCTACCGTGGAACTGGTTCCGCCCGGCGACGATGGTCGAGGCGCTCGCCAGACGAGAGGCGGCGCTCACGGGCAAGACGCTTGGCGAACTGCCGGATCGCCCGGCCTATATCTTCTGCGCGACGGACATGGTCTACGGCGCGTACTGGGTGTTCGAAAAAGGAAAGACGGGCGATCATTGGTACGTCGGCTACCGCAACTCCGACCCGAAATGGCCCGTCGCCCGCGCCGTCGCCGCGTCGTCCTGCTGGCCGCCCGTCTTCGATCCGCTTCCCCTCCGCCTCCGGCCCGACGACTACAAACCGGCGGAGCAATGGGAAAATGCGAAGGAGCGCGCCGACAATCTCGCGCATATGGCGTTGACAGACGGCGGCGTCTACGACAACATGGGCCTGGAGCCGGTCTGGAACACGGCGGCGTACGTGCTCGTCTCCGACGGCGGCGGGACGTTTCACCACAGCTACGGCTGGAATCTTTTCCGGCGTGTGCTGCGCTATCAGGATATCGTGCAGAATCAGGCACGCGCTGTCCGCAAGCGGTGGCTGATGTCGAACTTCATCCAGAGCACCCTCGTCGGCGCGTACTGGGGCATCAGTACCAAGGTCGAGCATTACGACCTGCCGGGTGCGCGGGGCTACTCGAAAGCGCTCGTAGACGACATCCTCACGCGCGTTCGCACCGACGAAGACTCCTTTTCCGAGGCGGAAATTGGCGTACTGGAGAACCACGGCTACTTTCTCGCCGACGCCGCCATGCGCCAGCACGCCAAAGACCTCGTCATGCCAAATCCGCCGGACCTGACGCCACCCAATCCTGCGTGGCTGGACGAGGCGGTCATTCGCCGGGAGATGGCGCAGAGCGACCAGGTCAAACCGCTCGGACGCTGGCGATAGCCCGCCTCCTCGACTGCGAGAAGCAGGCGGAAAGCCGAATGCGGCGGTGGTGGAAATAGCGCGGCTATTGGTTCGTAGGGGCGGTGCTCGAACCGCCCTACCACGATTCACGCTTTCGCTTCCGTGAGCGTGCACAACGGGAGCGAGCGGTAGGCCGCCATTATTCAGCCGCTCCCGCCTGTGCGCCCTGTATCGCCTGCCAGACGCGTTCGGCGTGGAGCGGCATGTCGAGGTGCCGGATACCAAATGGCGCGAGAGCATCCAGTACCGCGTTGACGACGGCGGGCGGCGAACTGACCGTCGCCAGCTCGCCGATCCCCTTCGCGCCGAGCGGATTGAACCGCGTCGGCGTCTCCGTCCGCGTGTTTGCGAACTGCGGGAAGGAGCGCGCCGTCGGCACCGCGTAGTCCATCAACGACCCCGTCACCAGTTGCCCATTCGTGTCGTAGACGACCTCCTCCCAGAGCGCCTGCGCGATCCCCTGCGCCAGCCCGCCATGGATCTGGCCGTCCAC
>JBBSFO010000107.1:0-11030 GCA_038238655.1 Thermomicrobiales bacterium
CAACCGCCGTGTTCCAGCCGTGTGGGATGAAGCGGATGCCGTGCTCCTGCGCCATCCAGCCGATGCGCCGCTCCTCCGAAATGCCGCCGACCTTGGTCACGTCCGGCTGGACGATGTCGAACGCGCCCGCTTCGAGCCACGGCTGGAAGGATTGGCGGCGCGTCAGCACCTCGCCGCCGCTGATCGGTAGCGGCGCGTGCTCCCGCAGCATCACGTAGTCCTTGAGCGCGTCCGGCTTCAGCGCCTCCTCGAACCAGGTGACGCCGTAGCCCGCGAGCATCTCCGCCGTCCGCAGCGCCCATTTATAGCCCTGATTCCAGTGCGCGTCGCTACCGCCCGCGTCCACCATCAGCAGCACGTCGTCGCCGACAGCGTCGCGCGCGGCGCGGACAATCGCCTCATCCTTCGCCGCGCTGTGTCGCCCGAATGGCCCCCAGCCGATCTTGAAAGCGCGGAACCCTTGCGCCTTGTACGGCAGTAGCGCGTCGGCCATCCGCTCCGGCTCGTCCATTAGCAGCGAGGCGTACGGGCGCACCCGCTCGCGGTATCGCCCGCCGAGCAGCCGCCCGACGGGCTGCCCCGTCGCCTTGCCGAGGATGTCCCACAGGGCGATGTCGATACCCGAAATGGCGTGCGTGATCGCGCCGCCGCGCCCGAGCCAGAAGGTGTTCTGGTGCAATTTCTCGCTCACCCGCTCCGGTTCCAGCGCGTTCTCGCCGCGATACAACGGTTCGAGGACGCCCAGCGCGGCGCGTACGAGATCGTCGTTCGTAAAGACGCTGCCGATGCCCGTCACGCCCTCGTCGGTGAGGACGGCGATCAGTGTATGCACGCATGTGTCCGGTTGCAGCTCGTCGCTCCAACCGCCCTCCGGCGTCGCGCCCCGCAAGCCCACCGCCCGAATCTCGCGAATTTTCATGGTGTGCTCCTGTAGTAGTCAGTAGTCAGTTGGACGTGGACTGGCTTCGCGTCTCTTTTTCTGGCTTCTGACTACTGACTACTCGTTCCGGCAGATACGTTCGGTAGGTGCAAACGGGCACGAAGCCCATGCGCACATAGACGGGATAGCCCATCGTCGTCGCGGAAAGCGTGATCGCTGTGCAGCCGCGTTGCACGCCCGCAGCGACGGCGGCCCAGGTCATCGCCGTCCCGATGCCGCGCCGTCGGTATGCGGGAAGCGTGACGACGCCATTAAGGTCTCCCACATCGCTGTAACGGGCGATCCGCGCCGTGGCGACGGGCGTTTCTCCATCGTAGCCGACGAGCAAGGCCACCGCCGGGTCCATCGCGGCGTCGAGCGAGGGGATCCAGCGGTGGCCCGTGCGGGTGAGGGCCATGAAGTCCGCGAATCCCGCGTCGGTTGTTACGGGCCGGATTGTCAGACCGGGTGGCGGGGGCGGGATTGCGGGGATGGGCGTGAGGACGAGCGCCGGTTCCTCCTCGTCCAATCGCCAGCCCGACGCTTGTACCGCGTCGTCCATTCGTTGCGCGGTCTCCGATTCCACGACGACCGCGTAGCCCGTAGGATCGAAAAACGCCTCCGCCAGCGCAAAGACCCGCTCCGGCGGCACGGGGCCGAGCACGAAGGCGACATTGCCCTCGGGGCCGGGATCGCCGCTGGCCGCCAGAACGAGGGCGTCATGGACAATGTGTCGCCCTGGCGTGGGCCGGTAGCGTTGGAGGGGGGAGGGGACGAGCAGCGGCGCACGGACGAGCGATCGCAAATCAGGCACGGTCGTCACATCCTTTCGTCGCGGCACGAAGCGAATTCAGATACCTCAAAGCGCATACCCGAGCTGCTTCCTGCGCACAAGGAGCATCACGACGAACAGCCAGCTCGCGACGACAATCGAGAGCGGAAAGAGCGCCGTCACGACCGAGAACCGTTCGAGCGCGCAGAGGCCGAGTACCCATTTGAACCCGCTCAACGCGAAGGTGCTCATCGTCTCCTCGAAGGGGCGATCATACGACTTACGCAGGGTCGGGACAAAGCCAATGTTGTCTATCACCGTGATAAGGATGACGGAAAGGAGCGGGCCGCGCGTCACGAACCAGATCGCCAGCGCGACCGCCGCCCCGGCGAGCGCGAGCCAGTCCGCCCGCACGATGTTCCGCTGGCCGTCCACCGAGGCGATGGCGGCGATGGCGAGACAGACCACGGCGGTGAAGCCCGTCACCCACGCCCCCGGCCCGGCATGGCCGAAGAGCTGGCCGACAAACGCGATGCCGGTGAGGACGCCCCAGATCAGCCACGTAAAGGCGTGCGGCTTCGTCTTTTGGGCGACGATGTCGCGGAAATATGGGATATAACTGATCAACGCAACGACGGTGGCCGTAACCCCGAGGATGCTACGATACTCCATCTGGCTATGCTATCACGATTCTACGTCGCTTCCCGATCCGGCCTGCCCCAACAATGAATGGATACGTGTCCATCATCTCAGTTCTAAAGAATTGGACAGATTTCGATCAAAAGCACTACGAACCTGTTCATGCCGTGGTATGATACCTGTACAGCGTTGACAACGACTGAGCGTTTCCGCAGACGGGCGGCACATCGCCCGTCCGCACGTGTGTCGTGTTTCCTTAACGCTTCAGAAAGGCGGGCCGATGATGGCCCCAGCGCTTCCCGCTCTCGATCCTCCTTTCATGACGATCCCCCCGGGGGGGGAATACCGCGAACTCCGGCGTCGCATGCAGGCAGCCCAACTGCTCGATCCCCAGCCACGCTCTTTTGGCCTTCGCCTCCTTGCCACTGCTGTGCTGCTGGCAAGTGCGATTGCCTTCCTCGTCGCCTTTCACGCGCTCTGGGGGATCGTCGTCGGCGCGCTGCTGCTCGGTGTCGTTTCGGTGCAGGTCGCCTTTCTCAGTCACGATGCGGGGCACCGGCAGGGTTTCGTGCGCCGCTGGCAAAACGCCCTGGTCGGCGTCATCCTCACCGACCTGCTGCTCGGTGCCAGTTTCGGCTGGTGGGTGCGGAAGCACAATCAACACCATGCCCACCCGAATCATGCCGATATGGACCCGGATATTGAACTGCCGCTGATCGCCTTTACTCCGGAGCAAGCGGTCGAGAAGCGGGGCGTGTCGCGTCTGGTCGCCAAACATCAGGTCTGGTTCGCGCTGCCGCTCCTCACGCTCGTGGCATACGGCCAACGGTACGGGAGCGTCGTGTACGTCGTCCGCGAGCGCTCCGCCTATCGTCGCTGGGAAGTCGCCGCACTCGCCCTGAATGCCGCGCTCTTCATCGGCGTGCCGCTGCTGTTGCTCGGGCCGTGGTCGGCGCTGCTGCTGATTGTGATTCAGCAGGCGACGACGGGGTTGTATCTCGGCCTCGTCTTCGCGCCAAACCACAAGGGAATGACGATCATTGATGACGATGCGCCGTTAGACCCGTTGCGCGCCCAGGTGCTCACCGCGCGCAACGTGCGGGGCTATCCGCTGACCGACTGGTGCTACGGCGGCCTCAACTACCAGATCGAGCACCATCTCTTCCCGGCGCTTTCCCGCAACCGGCTGCCGGCGGCGCAGCGGATCGTCGTCGCTTTCTGCCGCGAGCGAAACATCCCCTATCACGAAACCACCGTGCTCCATTCCTATCGCGAAATCCTCGAATCGTTGCGAGCCGCCGCCGCACCGCTGCAAGCCCGCAAGCAGGTCGCGGAACCTTCCCGGTAAACGCTAGGGGACTGGGCCTGAGCGGCGAAACGGCGGCAACGATACGACACGCGCATTCTGTGGTATACTCCTTCTTGTAAAGTCCTCGCTTATTACTGGTAGGTATCAGGCGCGAGAACGGTTCATCGCGCGCCCGGTTCTGACCAGCGAGCGAGAAAGAGAAGTGTCATGGCAAAGAGTTTGTATGTTGGCGGCCTGACGTATGCGACGACGGAGGACTCGGTACGCACCTTGTTCGCCGAGGTCGGGGATGTCAGTTCCGTCCGCGTTATCAAGGATCGGGAGACGGGCCAGAGCAAGGGCTTCGCATTCGTCGAGATGGCGAACGACGCGGAAGCGCTGCTCGCGGTCACGCAGTTCAACGGTTATCAGATGGATGGCCGCTCCCTCACTGTCAACGAGGCGCGCCCCCGCGAAGAGCGGACGGGTGGCGGCTACGGCGGCGGGAATCGCAACTACTAAACGCGACCGCAAAACCGGGATCGTGGAGAGGACAGGGCAGCAATGCCTTGTCCTCTTTGGTGTCCGCGCGCCGCTCATGTCAGGGGTGTGCGTTCGGTCAAGGTGCGCAACTGGCGCATTTCTGGCCAGAGTCGCGCAACGAGCAGGACGACGAGTACCGTACCAATCCCACCGGCGACGACCGCGATTACCGGGCCGAACAGATGCGCCGCCACGCCCGACTCGAACCCACCGAGTTGATTGGAGGTGCCGATAAACAGCGAGTTGACCGCGCCAACTCGCCCGCGCATCGCATCGGGCGTGCGCACCAGTACCAGCGTACTGCGGATAATGACGCTGATGTTGTCGAGCGAACCGAGCAGGAAGAGCATCGCGAGCGAGAGCGCGAACGACCGCGACAAACCGAAAATGATCGTCACGCCGCCGAACCCGGCCACCGCCAGCAGCAATGTCTGCCCGGCGTGGGCGAAGGTGCGGCGATGCGCGAGGACGAGCGCCATGCAGACCGCCCCCGCCGATGAGGCTGCCTGAAGCCACCCCAGGCCGAATGGGCCGACATGCAGAATGTCCTTGGCGAAGATCGGCAGCAGCGTCGTCGCCCCACCGAGTAGCACGGCGAACAGGTCGAGCGTGATCGCCGCCATCAGGACACGTGACTGCCAAAGGAAGCGCAAGCCCTCGACGATCGAGCGCACCGTTTTCCCGCGCACGGCACGGGTTGTGGACGCAGGGACACGCAGTAGCAAGAGCAGCGTGATGTAGGAGAGAGCCGCGACCGCATACAGTGCGAAGACCCACGTCGCGCCGTGGAACACGCCGATCAGGAAGCCGCCTGCCGCCGGGCCAAGCACCGCCGACACTTGCTGTGTGCTGCTCCGCCACGTAATCGCGCTTTCGTACGCCTCTATCGGGATAATCTGCGCGACGAGCGCCGAACTGGCGGGGCCATTGAACGCCTGCGCGCCGCCGATCAGCGTCAGGCAACCATAGATCAGGATGAGCGGGCCATGTCGGCCAGACAAGACGGCCAACCCGAGCGCCCCGAGCGCCAGCGCTACCTGGGCACAGAGCATGATTCGCTTGCGGCTGTAGCGATCCGCGACGTGCCCGGCGGGGAGGGAAAGCAGGATAACCGGAATGATTTGCGCCAGCCCGATACCTCCCAGGACGAGCGCCGAGCCGGTGCGGTTATACAGTTCCCATCCAAGTGCGACCGTCAGCATCTGTTGCCCGAACGAGCCGATGCAGACGCCGATCAGGAGGAGGCGGAAATCCCGGAAACGGAGGGCTAGGTACGGGTCGTGCGCTTCGACAATGTCCGGCGCGACTGGAGAGACACGAGGGGCATCACTGGCGGTCTGCGCCTCGTCATTGCCCGGTGTCACGATCTGCCTTTGTGGAGCGTGCGCGGTTCTTTCTGACTCACTCCAACGCCCCGAGGCCGGTGAGCGCCCGACCGACGATCAGGGTGTGAATGTCATGCGTGCCTTCGTAGGTGTCCACCGTCTCCAGATTGAGCATGTGGCGGATGACCGGGTATTCGGTCGTGATGCCGTTGCCGCCGAGGATTTCGCGGGCGAGGCGCGCGCCGTTCAACGCCACACGGACATTGTTGCGCTTCGCCATCGAAACCTGCGCGAAACTCATCTGCTTCCCGTCCTTGAGCGTCCCGAGTTGGTGCGCCATCAGCAGGCCGAGGCTATGGTCGGTCGCCATGCGCACCAGTTTATCCTGCACGAGTTGGCGCGCGCCGATCGGCTTGCCGAAGGTCGTGCGGGTCTTGGCATACTCGCACGCGGTCGTGTAGACGGATTCCAGCGCGCCGAGCGCCCCCCAGGCGATGCCGTAGCGCGCCTGCGTCAGGCAGCCGAGGGGAGATTTCAGCCCGCCCGATCCCGGCAGCAGGGCGTCGCCGGGCACGCGGCAGTTTTCCAGGACGATCTCGCCGGTGATACTGGCGCGCATGCTCATCTTCGATGTGATCTTCGGCGCGCTGAAGCCCGGCGTGTCGGTCGGCACGATGAAGCCGCGCACCATGCCGTCGTCGTCCTTCGCCCAGATGACGGCGATATCAGCGACCGGGCTGTTCGTGATCCACATTTTGGAACCGTTCAGCACCCAGTCGTCGCCATCGTGGCGGGCGCGGGTGCGCATCGCACCGGGGTCGCTGCCGCCATCGCTCTCGGTCAGGCCGAAGCAGCCGATCATCCGCCCGGCGGCGAGTTCCGGTAAATACCGGCGTTTCTGCTCCTCCGAGCCGTAACTGTAGATCGGATACATCACCAGCGATCCTTGCACGGAGGCGAAGGAGCGCAAGCCGCTGTCGCCCCGCTCCAATTCGTACTGAATCAGCCCGTACGCCACGTTGTCCACGCCCGCGCAGCCGTACTCCTCGGGCAAATTCGCCCCGAGGATGCCAAGTTCGGCGAATTGTTTGATGAGATGCAGCGGGAACTCGTCGCGGTCCCACCATCCGCGGATGCCCGGCAGCACCTCGCGATCTACGAACCGGCGGGTCGTCTGCTGGATCGCGCGCTGCTCCGGCGTCAGCAAGTCGCCGACCGCGAAGAAATCGAGCATCTGCTTCTCCTCGTCTCCAGGCCGCGAGCGGCACATCATTCCCCCGTACGCAGGCGTTGCTGCATCCGGGAAGGCTATCCACAATGATGGGTAGCGTCAAGCAGGAAGGGGCCGGGGTTAGGTTCCCACGCAGGAATCACATGCGCGCCGTCTGCCGAACACCTTGACAGATACCCCCGGCAGGTATACACTCCCTTGCAGATACCCCCGTCGGGTATCGAGACGAGGAGCAAATTGCATGAATGCGACGAAAACGACGAAACCTGATTATCACTACCAAACGGAGACTGATGCCCTTTTGCTGCGGCTTCGCCGGATGGAAGGGCAGGTGCGGGGCGTGCAAAAGATGATCGAGGAAGGGCGTTACTGCGTGGACATCGTCACGCAGTTGCAGGCGATCTCCGCTGCGTCCGACAAAGTCGCCCAGCAGGTGCTCGAAGGGCATATTCGCGGCTGCGTCGCGGACGCGATCAAGGAGCAGCGCGGCGACGAGGCGATCACCGAACTGATGACCGTCCTCGGCAAAGCGATGCGCGGGTAATTTCCCCCACCCGGAAGAAGGTATGATTCCATGGCCACGATCCAACTCCCCGAAGCACAGGAAACGTCATCGCCCCCCGCGAACGCGACGCAGACCGCCGCGTTGGCCGTCTCAGGGATGACGTGCGCCTCCTGCGTGATGCGCGTGGAGAAGAAACTGAAGAAGGTTCCGGGCGTTACGGATGCGGCGGTAAACCTCGCCACCGAACGCGCGACCATCACCTACGATCCGGCGCAGGCAACGCCCGATGCGCTCGTGCAGGCAGTCGAAACCGCTGGCTACGGAGCCAAACTCGAAACGGTTGACGAACCGCTCGCGGCGACGCTTGCCGTCTCCGGCATGACCTGTGCCGCGTGCGTGCGCCGCGTCGAACGTGCCTTATTGAAGGTGCCCGGCGTCGAGAACGCGGGGGTGAATTTGGCGACTGAGCGCGCGATTGTGACGCTCGGCGGTCAGGCAACAATTGATGACCTCCTCACCGCCGTTGAACAGGCGGGCTACCACGCCGAGCCGGTTGTCGAAACCGGCGCGGAGGACGAGGATCGTGAGGTGGCTGAGGAGCGGCGTGCCCGCCGTGATATGCGCGTCCGCTATGCCAAACTCGCCCTTGGCATCGGCCTGACCATCCCGATCCTCTTCATCGCGATGTTCAAGATGGACCTGCTGTATCGCGATTACTGGCTCCTGGCGCTCACGATGCCCGTCTGGCTCGTCGTCGGCTGGGATTTCCACCGGAGCGCGCTCAAGAACGCCCGCCACGGCGCGGTGAATATGGACACACTCGTCTCGGTCGGCGGCTCGATAGCCTTCTTTTACAGCGTCGTCGCCACTTTCACGGGGCAGGATACCTTCTACGATACCGCCGCGATCATCGTCACGTTCATCTTTCTCGGCAAAGTTCTCGAAGCGCTGGCGAAGGGACGCGCCAGTAGCGCGATCCGCACATTAATGGGGCTACAAGCGAAGACTGCCCGTGTCGTGCGTGGCGGTGTCGAGCAAGATATCCCCGTCTCCCAGGTGCTGCCCGGCGACGTCCTGATCGTGCGCCCCGGCGAGAAGATCCCGGTGGACGGCACCGTGCTTGGTGGCGCATCGTCAGTAGACGAGTCCATGTTGACGGGCGAGAGTTTGCCCGTCGAGAAGCGGCCGGGCGACGTGGTGATTGGCGCGACGATCAACAAGCAGGGCTTGCTGACGATGCGGGCGACCCGCGTCGGCAAGCAGACGCAGCTCGCGCAGATTATCAAATTGGTGGACGCGGCGCAGATCGCCAAAGCGCCGATTCAGCAACTGGCAGACAAAATCTCCGGCATCTTTGTGCCGACGATCTTCGGCATCGCCGCGCTCACGTTCGTTGGCTGGGTGATCGCGGGCCGCTCGCCGGTCGCGGCGATGGTGGCGGCAATCGCGGTGATCGTCATCGCTTGCCCCTGCGCCCTCGGGTTGGCGACACCGGCGGCAATCATGGTTGGCAGCGGGCGGGGAGCGGAGCAGGGTATCCTCCTGAAGGGCGGCGAAAGCCTCCAACGTGTGCGGCAGGTAGACACGGTCGTACTGGATAAGACCGGTACCGTAACGAACGGCGAACCGGCCGTGACGGACATCGTCACGACTGATAGCTGGGCGGAAGATGATCTCCTGCGTCTCGTCGCGATCGTCGAGAACGGCTCCGAGCATCCCCTCGGGCAGGCAATCGTGCGGTACGCGGGGGAACGCGGACTCGACCTTCCTTCGCGCGTGACGAACTTCGAAGCCTTGATCGGCGGCGTGCAAGGCACGATCGGCAAGCGCACGGTCATCGTTGGCAATGCGCGGCTGTTCAGTGAAGCAGGCATCACCTCCGACTCAGCACTCAGCACGCAGATCTCGGTATTCGAAGCGCAAGCGAAGACCGCGATGTTCGTTGCGGTGGACGGCGAATTGGCGGGCATCGTCGCGGTTGCGGATACGATCAAGCCGACGTCGGCGGAAGCGGTGCGCACGCTCCATCGGCTGGGTATCAAGGTCGTTATGCTGACGGGCGACAATGCGCGGACGGCGGAGGCAATTGGCGCGCAGGTCGGCATAGACCGGGTGATCGCGGACGTCCGTCCCGCCGACAAAGCCGCCGAGGTGAAACGGCTCCAGGAGTCGGGTAGCGTTGTCGCGATGGTCGGCGACGGCATCAACGACGCGCCCGCGCTCGCTCAGGCAGACGCCGGGATCGCGATGGGTACGGGTACCGACGTGGCGATGGCGGCGGGGGATATCACACTCGTCAAGGGCGATTTGCGCGCGATCGCGCAAGCGATTGATCTGTCGAAGCGCACGATGCGCACGATTCGCCAGAATCTCGGCTGGGCGTTTGGCTACAACGTCGTCCTCATCCCGCTCGCGATCTTCGGCAAGCTCAACCCGATCTTCGCGGCGGTCGCGATGGCGCTCTCAAGTGTGACCGTCCTTTCGAACGCGTTGCGCCTGCGTGGGACGCGTTCGAGCCAGTTCATGGCGGCGGCGGTGCTGTTGATCGCCTTCACGGTCGTCGGGTTCGGGACGTATCGCGGGGTTTCGGGTCAGGCATCGGTCTTCGGCGCCGCCTCCTATGCCTGGGCGCCGAACGAGGTGCACATGGCGATGGTCGGGCAGCGCACGACACCGGAGATGCCGGACCTTTTCCGGGGCGGCGCCAAGACCGTGAAGGCGGGTACGACGATCACCTTTATCAACGACGACAGCGACCACGCGCACAACGTCGTCAGCGGCACACGCCAAGCACCGACCAAGGACTTCTACAGCGACCTCTTGCAGCCGGGACAGCGATGGTCGTACACCTTCACGACGCCTGGCGTGTACCCCTACTTTTGCAGCATCCACCCTGGTATGGATGGAGTAATCACTGTGACGTGATGCGGCGCGTGCCGCGCGCGAAGGAAAACGTGCTGCCGGGTGGCAGCGCACATGCGCCCAGATGGGCAAGTCATTCGGAGGGTTCTTCTATGGTAACGACACAACTCACCGCTCCCGATATTTCCTGCGAGCACTGCGTCGCGACGGTTAAGAAGACCGCCGGGAAGTTCGCGGGCGTCGAGTCCGTCGAGGCGGACGCGGACACGAAGATCATCACCCTCACCTACGACCCCGCACAGGTCAATCTTGCGCACGTCGAGGACGCCCTCGCCGAAGAGGGTTATCCGGTCCGGAAGTAGTTTGCGCGGCTGGTAGCGAACGTGCGATTGGGAACGTCATGATACACGGGTTGATCGTGATGCGATACAACACAGCGGCAGGGATGCGGGGAGTGTGGCGACAGATCGCCACACTCCTCGTGCTCGTCGTGAGCCTCCATCAACTCGTGATGGCCGCGCCGTCCATGCACATGGCTGTTATGGCGATGTCGGATGGGATGGCGGCGCAGCACCGGCACGATTCGTCGGACTGCCCGCCGCCCTGCCCCGCGCCGGTTACGAGTGTCTGCCCGGCAATCCAGGCGACCCTCCCGCACGCGAGCGGCACCCTAGTTTTCCTCTCGACGTTCGCCCTGATCGGCCCCGCGCTCATTCTCCTCCCTTTGACGGTCGTGCAGCGGCGAACGACACTGCATCCCTGGCTGTGGCCTCCCGATCGCCGCCGCGCATTCCTGCAAGTCTTCCTTTGCTGATCCGCGCTGCCGCACCAACGCGAAACATGCAGCAATCGTGCTGTCTGTACTCATCGGTATGCAGCGATAACCAAAAGGAACAGCACATGACACCAATCCAGACACGTCGGCAATTGCGCCGGTGGTACCTCG
>JBBSFO010000108.1:0-10995 GCA_038238655.1 Thermomicrobiales bacterium
CCCCGAACGACCAAGCGTCGTACGATTCCTGTAGGCAGTTGTCCCGATCTGTGCGGGTCGCACAGTAGGACTGCCAGAACAACTCGATCTCGGGGTTCTTCTCCATCTCTTTAGTGTAGTACACCAACACTCGGTATGGATAGACCGGATTCGAGAGCGCACGGCAAGGCGTATAATGCAAACGAGGGTAGTGCCGACCTACCGAGGACTGCCCGCGAATCGCACGCCAATTTCGGCGTTGTTGACTGCGAATGTGATCTCGCTGCTCGACAGCATGCTGACGCTGATCGCACTGCCGTGGTTCGTCCTCCAAACGACGTGGAGCGCGGCGAAGGCGGGCATCGCGGGCGGTGGTGTCGCGCTCCCGGCCTTTGTCGCGGGCGCGTCTTCAGCACCTTCTCCGCGATCACGACCGTCGCGCAACCAATCGGGCTGGCCGCAGGCGGCTTCGCGATAGAAGCCTTTGGCCTAAAAGGGACGATCGTCGTCCTGGCCCTCGCCGCCCTCTCCCTCGGCATCGCGATGCTCTTCATCCCTGCCCTGCATGACATGAACCGAAGAGCGCCCGATTGAATCGAAGCAGATGAATTACCCGTTCATCCAGCGGAAGTCGTCGCCATCGGACACGATGCGGCCCCACGGCGGGAACAAGGCGTGCGAGAAAACAAGCGTCGCGCACTGCGGCACGACTACCGCGAATAGGCGATCCCGCGATGCGCGCATGGCGGCCTGATCGCGATTCGCCAGCACCCAATCGCGGTGCGTCGCTTCACACGGATGATGCATGAGGTCGCCAAGCGCATAAAAATGTTCCTCGCGCGATGCGACATGGACGACCGCATGTCCGGGCGACTCGCCCGGCGCGTGGAGCATCGTCACACCGGGGACGATCTCCCGATCACCGTCCACGAGATCGAGCAGGCCGAGTCGTTCGAGGACTTCCGCACGGCCTACGAACTCCGCGTCGGGCGGATGACCGTACCGGCTGTTCGTCCGGTCCGCCCGACCGATCAGATGGCGCGCATTCGGGAAGCGGGGAACATACCCGCCGTCTCGCTCAATGGTCAGGCCGACGTAATGGTCGAAGTGCGCGTGCGTAGTGACGACGTGCGTGACTGTCTCTGGTCGGACGCCAATGCTCGCCAACCCCGCCTCGACGCCCGGCGTGCGGCGCGTTTCCGCCCACATCGTCGCGAACTTTCGTCCCCATGCCGAGTCGGGATCGTCAAACCCGGCGTCCACGAGGATGGACGCGCCGCCAATGCCGATGTGAACGGAATGGAAGCCAATTGGTAGCCGCCCCTGCACGTCCAATTCAGGAATCGCCACGCGCAGTTCGTCCGGCGGCACCGCAAAATTCTGCGGCCAGCGCGACGACCCGTCAGAAATGACGGTCACCGTCGCGTCGCCGAACGGGCGCGATTCCACGTAGGTCGAAGCGTCCCGCGTCGCCATCAAGCCGTGCCTCCTTGCACCGAACACGCGTCTTTCGCGGTCGAGTCTATTGGTACGTACACCCTTTCGCCCGATAGTGTATCCTACGCGGGCGCGAAGTGCCCGTGGTGGTTGCATGCAACGAAACGTGGCTGCGTTGCCACACGAGAAGGGATAGGAACTTTATGCGCCGACGGTACGCATTGCCGGTGATTGTCTTGCTCGTGTTCACGGTGCTGCTGACCGCGTGCGGTGGCAGTACGGCAACCGACACACCAAAAGCTGGGGTACCGACGACTGTCGCACCGACGACTCCGCCAACCACAGCTCCGACGACGGCAGCAGCGAGCGCCGTAAATGCCGCGACGCGCCCCGCCAATTCAGCGACGACCGGCTCTCCGGTTGCCGCAACGAGCGCACCGGCGACCGCCGCAGTTTCCGCCTCTGCCGTAGCCGCGACGCGACCGGCCTCGTCTACCACGACTGGTTCGACAGCCGCCTCAACGGTCTCCGCCAGTCCAGCCACCTCCGGGACGCGCCCGGCTGGATCGGCGACGACCGGCTCCGTCACCGCCGGTTCGACCACCGCCGCAGGCTCGACCACCGCCGGTGCAGGCCTGACGCTCTTCACGGATCCGAAGGGACGGTTCTCGTTCTCGCGGCCTGCCGCGTGGATCATTGGCCAGTCCACCTCGACGGACAGCGTCGTTCAATTCAGCGCCACCAGCCCGCTCGGCATCATTGACATCTCTACCGAAACCGTCGCGAGCGGCACCACGCCAGATACATACCGCGAAGCCGCACTTGCCGAGATCAAGAAAGGCATCCCGGACGCACAGCAGGTCGGCACGACCAGCCTGCAACTCGATACCGAACCGGCAATGCAAATTGACTACACCGGCACGGTGAGCGGCAACACCATCTACTTCTCGCAGATCTTCGCCTTGCACAAAGGCACGGCATACATCCTGACGCTCGGCACGCAGCCCGCTGACATTGCGAAGATGAAGCAGCAGGCGATCCCGGTTATCCAGACGTGGAAGTTCCTGCAATAGCAATCCGCATCGCAAACGAGGCCAGGAAATGAGGGCGGTCGTATGACCGCCCTCAGAAAGCCCGCTCGTGGCGAACGGCATTGTCTATATGCCGGACCAGGGGAGCCACCTTACCGCCTTCTCGCCACTCGCCATCGCGACCATCACGCCCGCAACCGGACAGGCAAGCGGCGCAACCAATTTAACGATCCATGGTGTTGGCTTCGGAGCGGGCACAACCGTTCGCTTTGGTGGCAGCGCGCCAACGATCGTCGTGATCGTGGACACCACGACGATCACCGCGACGGTCCTCGCCCACGCACCCGGACCAGTGAACGTGACCGTAATGAACTCGGACGGCACCGTCGCCACACTACCGGGCGGCTTCACCTTCGCATCGGCAGTCGTCCCAACGCCGTCACCACCGGTTGATCCCGTCGGCCCTCCCACCCCACCGGGCCATTCCGGCGGCATCCCGCCGCTCATTCCCACCGCCGTCCCGGGCCCCGTAACCACCGCACCTGGCTCCGACACTCCCCTTTCCCCGTAAGAAAGCCGAGTGCCCACTTGGCGGCTGAGGATTGAGGGTTCCCTGTCCTTCGGAGCACTGTACGTGCGGCGGAAGCGCGTCCGAAAGAACAGGGGCAATTCGTACCGAACGTCCGGCGCGCACGTGGCGCGCATCCCCGATGATAGGGTCAAGAAACGAGGAGGTCGGGATGGACGTTGTATATAAGCAAACGGGCGGCATGGCGCCGAGGCGCAGTGAGGAATGGACAAACGGCATGGACGAGCAACCCAAAATCAAACGCCGTGGCATCCGGCGGAATGTCTGGGTCAATGCCGCCGTTGTGCTGCTCCTGCTGAGCGGCGCGCTCCTGGGCATCACGCAGGCATGTATTCTGCTCACAATCTATGCGTTGGTAATTGCCCCCGCGTAACCCGTCTTTTGTCGCTGCTCCCTGAAAAGAGACGCAAACCGTGACGGCACCGAATAAAGCGAGTAAGCAAAGGTGTTGGCATTGCTCTTGCCGCTATCACTCCTGCACTCACGGGAGTGTGAACATCGGCGCAATCGAAAGGACATCGTACTCATGCCGGAAAAACGCGTAGAAGTCGTCTCGCAATACGTGTCGGACATGCACGTCCTCGAAAGTCACATCTTGCAGCCGCTCCAGCGGCAAGTGAGTCAGTCGGAGGACCAACCCGACATCAATCGCGCGCTGCAAGGCTACGTCACGACGACGGAGCAGCACATCGCTCGCCTCGAAGCGCGTCTCACTGCACTCGGTAATCAGGATGGCTTGGCCGATCGGGCGAAGCAAGGCGTCAGCGCCCTTTTCGGCCTCGCGGCAGGGGCGATTGACTCGGTGCGCACGCATCCCTTCGCGAAGAACCTGCGGGACGATTACACGGCGGGGAGCCTTGCTGTGGTCAGCTACGTCATGCTGCGTACCACGGCGCTCGCTTGCGACGACCAGGAAACCGCGCAACTGGCCGAAACGCACATGAACGACACGGTCGAGATGTTGCAATGGATCGCCCGCACGATCCCGGCACAAGTCGTCCGTGATCTCGAGCGCGAGCGGGATGTGGAGTTGAAGATGGGGGCCGCAGATCAGGTTATCAACGACCCGAAACTGAGCGCCCTGTACGGCAGCAAACCCAGCGACAGTGCCGCACACAGTACTATCCACTAAGCACGCATCCTGGACGAGAAAGGGCGTACATTTCGGTACGCCCTTTCTCATGTGCGGACTACGGGGCGGCCCGATTATCGGTGGCAGCGGCAGCAGGCTCGTCCGCGTTGCGGTCGGTAATAAACGTGTTCACCGCCTGCCAGTCTACCTGCGCCAATGACCAGTCAAGAAATCCCTTGAGGTCGCCGATCTCGCGCGGTGCCTGCTGCGTGCCGAACTTGACGAGGTCATCGCGTAACCGTCGGAGATCACTCTCTTTACGGATACGGTTTTCAAGGAATTCCTGCAGGGCGTGCAGATCGGAAAAGGTTTCCAATTCACCCATCTCATCACGTACGGCAGGGTCGCTCTCCATCCATTCAACGATCAATTCAGTCGGATCCATTCATACCTCCGTGCGGCGGTTCCAAACCGGACTCGTGCGGTTTCTTTGCCGTGCGCGTATGCATCAACCGGGCCACCGCGCATCCTCGCCCCCGTCCGACCGTTGTATAAGGAGATGGCGGGCCGGAGATGACCGCTCGCCCGATGGAGGGGTACGCCGCAGTGTACGCGCAAACGCCGATTTCGAAACGAAAGCCGGTGTCATCGAATCAACTCATTGGCATGCCGCGCTGGTCGGCATCTATCGCGTTGTTGGCGATAGGGACGATCTATTACCTCGTCTCTGGTCAGTTGCGGATCGGCCCGCCCTGGCTCCTGCTTGCCCTTGAAGCGGCCGGAATTGTCGGGCTCTTCATTTCCCGACGGCTCGGCATGCACATCGCCACCCGACGAATCGCGCTCGTCCTGACAGGCGTGGTGACGCTCGCGGTGAGTACGAGCGCGCTTTTCCTCGTCACCCGCCTGACCGGCGGCAAAGAACCGGCAACGCGGCTGCTGCGCGATGCCGGGCTGATCTGGACCTTCAACGTCCTCGTCTTCGCGATCTGGTATTGGGAGATTGACGCCGGTGGCCCCGCGAAGCGTCAGCGCGGCCACCACGCCAGCAGCGATTTCGTCTTTCCGCAGATGGCCTTCGATGACAACGAGAGCGCGCGGTGGGCACCCGACTTCCTCGACTATCTGTTCCTCGCCTTCAATACGAGTACGGCCTTCAGCCCGACAGATACGCTCGTCCTTTCTCGACGGGTCAAGGTGCTCATGATGTATCAGTCGCTCGTCTCGCTGGTCATCATCGCGGTGCTCGTCGCGCGGGGGATTAACACGTTGCAATGATCGCGGCGCGCCAACGCATGAGAAAAATACGAGCGACGGGTTTATCATGTCACGGCAGGCACCCGTGTCATCTGCGGATGTCGGGCACGCACCGTGCATATATCTGGATAGGATGGGTATGATGGAAATGGAGACGAGCACACGGTGATGTTCTTTGTCCTCCGCACAATCAACGAAAATATGCAATCGTTGCTGCGGTCGCACGCCTTCGTAGTGATCCTCGCGATTATTTTCTTCGAGGAATTGGGCGTGCCAAGTCCGATTCCCGGCGACTTGATGATGGTGCTCGCGGGCGTGCGCGTCGCGCAAGGGCAAGCGTCGCTCTGGCTCGTCTTGCTTTTGCAAGAAGTCGTGACGGTCGCGGGTGCGACGGGACTGTTCTTTCTGAGCCGACGCTGTGGTCGCCCGCTCGTCCTGCGGTATGGACGATTTATCCATCTCGGGCCAGAGAATCTGGCGCGGGCCGAAGGGCAAATCCAACGACACGGCGGTTGGGCGATCGTGATCGGGCGCATCCTGCCGGGTCTGCGGATCGTCACGCCAATCGCGGCGGGAGTGCTCGGCATGCCGTTTCGCGCGTATCTTCCCGCCCTCGCCCTCGGGGCGTTCCTGTACATCCTCACCTACACACTGATCGGCGTCTTTGTTGGCCCCGCCGCGCTCGCATTCTTCGACCGGGTCTCCCTGCCGGTCAGTGCATTCGCCTCGTTGATCGTGCTGGCCGCGCTTATTTTCGTTGTGCGCCAACTGCGCCGCGCGCCACCCGCCTTCACGCAGGACCGGCACGGTGCGGTCGTTTCGGCGCTGGGTGCGGGCGTGCTCGCCGGGGTTGCGGGGCTGATGGCGGCGAACGCCGTGAGCGAGTTCATCATCTTCGGACGACGATTGACCGGCCATCCGGTCGTGATCGCGGGGCGGGGAGTGGGAAGCGCGTTGCGCTTCCTGATTGACTGGCCTACCTTCCTGATTTTCGCCGCGTTGCTGGGATTACTCGCCTACGTGCTCGGGATCGCGCGTTTGAATCGCTGGCTGGCGATCCTGCTGAGTGCGGGCGTGCCGCTCATGCTCAGCCTCGCCGTGTTGTATCCGCTGATCGAGCGGCGGCACGTCGGATTGTCCGAATATCGCGAGCAGATCATTTTCACGGTGGACACGACGCGGTGGCTCGTGTACGGCATCGCCCTTGCGGCCTTTTTGCCCCTCCTGCCACACCTACGCCAACCCGCAGCCACCTCGCCTGTTACCACCCGCGCGCATGCCAGCGCATCCGCATCGTCTCCATCACAGACGGGGTCGGACGGCTAGCGCGTTCCGCGTCTCTGAGCCTCCAGTGGCGACGGACTTCCGCCTGTGATCCCTCACAACAGCAGACTACGAGCAAGGTGCAGTGCGACGTGTCATCCGTGTGAAGACTTCGCCATTCCCTGTGTCACATGGGCGGGTAGTGTGGTGTTAAGGAAATGAACTGGGTGGAACGGTGGCGTGGCGGATGAAGGGAAGCGTGGGAGACGTGCAGCAGGCGGCGATAGTCAACATCGAGCGCTCGATGGCGGGGCAATTGCCTCCCTTTGACACCGTCTTCCAACGGTACTACAACCGCGTTTTCGCTATCCTCACCCGGATCGTCGGGCCGGACGAGGCGGACGATCTGGCGCAGGAGACCTTTCTCCGCTTCCACGACCGCCCGCCCATTCGCCGGACGGACGACGAGGACGCAATCGGCGCGTGGCTGTATCGAGTGGCGACGAACCTTGCTTTCAACGCCCTTCGCACTCGCAAGCGACGCACCGCGCGTGAAGAGCGGGTGACGCGGGCCGAGTTGCCGCTCCAGCGGCCGCTCGACCCCGAAAATGAGGCGGTGCGACGCGAGGAACGGGCGTTCGTGCAATCCATCCTCGTGGAGATGCCGGAGCGGGCACGCGTCGTGCTGACTCTTCGGCAAGGAGGCTGCTCCTACGCCGAGATTGCGGCGGCGGTCGGCATCGCGCCTGGTTCGGTTGGTACGACGCTGGTGCGCGCAGAGACGCTGTTCCGGCAACGGTATGAGGCGGCCCGCGACCGCCGGATGGCAGGTGCATGATGGACGAACGAATGAATGAGGGGGCGATGCAACCGATTGATGATGGCCTGCTCCGGGCGTACCTCGATGGAGACCCGGTGTTGGATGATGCCGCGCGGGGTCGGATCGCGGCGATTCTGGTCGAGCATCCCACGCTCGCCGAACGACTCGCGGCGCTCCGCGCCGATATGACCGCCGTGGAAAGCGCGTTCGCCCGCTTCGCGCTCCCCGAACCGGATGCCGCCCACCGAGAACGCGCCTATCGCCGCGTTCAAACCCGCCTGACCACCGAACGCCACGCGAGTTTTGTGACGAATATCAAGGAGAGATTTGCCGACATGACGAATTACAATCGTACCGCACGCGTCCGCCGCTTCGCCTTTGCCGGCTCGCTTGGAGCCGTCGCGCTCGTCCTGCTGCTGGTCTTCGCACCGGTGACGAGCGCCTTCACCGCCGTACTCGACACGTTCCGCTACCAGCCAACGCAGTTCGCCGTCATCACCGTGAAGACGAGCGACTTCCCGCAGTTCCAGGGTGCCGCACCGGGCGCGAAGCCGGGTACCGGAGCGAAGCCCGCGACGGGCAGCAAGCCCACCGGTTCCCCGACTCCGACCGCGCAGGATCAGCAGCAGATCATGCAGGAACTGTCGAAGTATGTCAGCGTCACATCGTCCCTATTGCAAGCGCAGACACAGACCCAGTTGCCGGGCCGCGAAATCAAGTGCACGCCGGGAACGCAGCCCCCGACCGCTGGGTGCCCCGCGTCGTTGCCGACCCATCTGCCAGCGGGCGTTGCGAACACGCCGCACTACTACGTCGCCGACCATCAGACGGCTGACGCAACGATTCATCTGAACGAGATCCGTCCGATCCTCGCGCAGGCAGGCATGACGAGCCTCGTCCCGGCAACGGGCGACAGCGCGACTATCCACGTGGACCTGCCGACCGTCTCTATCACCTCCTACGGCTTCGACCCGACTGTGCAGGGCGATGCGGCAAAGAACCAGAAGGGCGTCGCGGTTGCCGCGATGGGATCGCCGACGATTGACGTGAACGGCCTCGATATCCCTGGTATCGTCAACACGATCAGCGCGCTGCCGAACATGCCGCCGGAACTCGTCGCCCAGCTGAAAAAGGCGGACCTCCAGCACACGCTCATCATCCCTGTGACCGATCAGCAGGTGGTGAAGAACGGCACGATCAATAACGCGCCGAGCACGACAATCAGCCAGAAGGATGGCAGCATGTCCGTTGTTCTCTGGATCACGAAGGACAACGTCCTGCACGTCGCCGCTGGGAGCTACAGCGCGAGCGAGATGGAGCAGGTCGCGGCCTCCTTGAAATAATCGCACATTCCTTCCCCATTCCTTCCTCCTCGAAGGCCGGGCACGGACTCCCATCCGTATCCGGCCTTCGTTTCTCTTGTGTCTATGCTTCCGAGACGCAGGGCGATGTATCGCCGCGTGCGGCATGGTGAAACATCTTGTGCTGCGGCGCTGTCCAATTCCAATGGAGGGGGCGGGGTTAGGAACGTCGCGCGATCTGTCACGTCGGGGCCGGGCGCGGTGTCTTTTGGACAGAGGGTGTACCATTCCTAAAGGTGCGATAGCGACGATCAGAGAGCAGGGTACCGAACCGATGGCACAGACGACGATTCCCCCCGTGGATGCACCGGCCTCCACACCCGATTCCATCCCGACAATCCTCCGACCGGAGGAGGTCGCCTTTCTCCATGCGGACGGCCATTTCGACCCGGCCGTGCCTGCGGTCGAGACGCGCGAGCTGCGCAAGGAATACGGTGCGAAGGTGGCGGTGGAGTCGCTGACGCTCACCGTGCGGCAGGGCGAAGTCTTCGGCTTCCTCGGGCCAAACGGCGCGGGCAAAAGCACGACGATGAAGATGCTGATGGGCCTCGTCTTCCCGACGAGCGGTGCGATGGGCCTGCTCGGACGGCCAATCGGCGATGTGGCGGTGAAGCGGCGCGTCGGCTTCCTGCCCGAGCAGTTCCGCTTCCATGAGTGGATGCAGGCGGGCGAATTCCTCGATTTCCACGGCCAGTTGTATGGCATGGGTAGGGCGGAGCGGCGGCGGCGCATCCCGGAAGTACTGGAACTCGTCGGCTTGGAGGGCGAGGGACGCAACCGTCTCAAGACCTTTTCGAAAGGGATGCTCCAACGCATCGGCCTCGCGCAGGCGGTGATGAACAACCCCGCGCTCGTCTTCCTCGACGAGCCGACGAGCGCCCTCGATCCGGTCGGGCGGCGCGAGGTGCGCGACGTGATCGCTCGGTTCCGCAGCCAGGGGATGACGGTCTTCCTCAACTCACATATCCTTTCGGAAGTCGAGCACGTCTGCGACCGTTGCGCGATCATTGACCATGGCCGTGTCGTGCGGCTCGGCACGATGCGTGAGCTGCTCGCCGAGGAACTGACGGTGGATATCACACTGGATGGCATCGCGCCGGATGTTTGGGGCGCGCTGGACGGCGGTGCGACACTTGTCGGCATCGAGAACCGCACCCTGACGATCCGCGTGCCGGACGAAGAAGTGATCCCACCCCTGGTGGATCGCCTTGTCCGGGCGGGGGCGAAGGTCTATGCCGTCGCGCCGCACCGCCGCACACTGGAAGATGTGTTCATGGAGGCAATCGGCATGCCGGGCAGCACACCGCACGGTTTGGAACGCGACGACGCGGCGATGGGGGGGCGGGCATAATGGCGACCGCAACGCGGACCATCGCGCCCACCCGCTCATTTGACGCCATCGGCAGCCTGCGGCGCATCTGGCTGCTTTCCCGCATGACCTTCCGCGAGGCGGTGCGGAAGAAGATGATCTGGGCGGTCTTTCTGCTCACGGCGCTGTTCGTTGCTTTCTACGGCTGGGGTGTCTACCGCTTCAAGGAGACGTGGGACGCCCGGCAGGCAGCGCGCAGTTTCCGCTTCCCGATCACGTTTAATCAGGCGGTGGACCTCAACATGGCGGTCGCCGTTTTTATCATCTTCTTTCTTGCCGCTGTGATGGGCATTTTTGCCGCCATCGGCACGATTTCGGGCGAGGTGGACGGCGGGACGTTCCAGGCAATCCTACCGAAGCCGATCCGTCGTTGGGAAGTCGTGCTCGGCAAATGGCTTGGTTACGCGATCATGCTCGCGCTCTATGTCGGCGTGGTGATGGCTCTTGTCGCCGCCGAGGTCGGGGCGATCACCGGGCACGTCCCCGCCGGCACGGTGAAGACGACTCTCATCGTCATCGTCGCGACGTGGTGGCTCCTTTCACTCACCGTGCTCGGCAGCACGATCTTCGCGACGATGGCGAACGGCATCATCTGCTACATGTTCTACGCCTTCGGCCTCGCGGCGACGATTGTTGAATCCATGGGGCAACTCTTCCAGGTACGCGCGATGGAGAACGCGGGGCTGCTGCTCTCCCTCGTCTTCCCCTCGCAGCGCATCTACAACTACGCGAACTACATCATCCAACCGGCGACGAACTTCTCCTTCGGTGGCAACGGCGGCCCCAGTTCCACCCCGCCATCCGGCGCGGTTGTCCC
>JBBSFO010000109.1:0-10924 GCA_038238655.1 Thermomicrobiales bacterium
ATTGATGATCCGCCCGACGCTCGTTTCGTTACCGGGAATCGGCGTCGCGCTAATAATCACGGTATCACCAGACAGAATCTTCAACTGACGATGATCGCCGCCCGCCATGCGGCTGAGGGCCGCCATCGGCTCGCCCTGGCTGCCGGTCACGACGTACGCGACACGGTTGGGCGGCAGTTCGGCGGCTCGTTTGACATCCACGAGCACACGCTGCGGATCGTGTAGATAATCCATACCGAGCGCCATCTCGACATTGTTTTCCATGCTCCGGCCAATCGGACAGACCTTGCGGCCATACCGTTGCGCCACATCCACGACCTGTTGGATGCGCGAAATCAGCGACGCGAAGGTCGCGACGATGATCCGCCCGTCGGTCTGCGCGAAGATGCGGTCGAATGCTTCCTCGACGACGCGCTCGGAGGCGGTGAAGCCCGGCGTCTCGACATGGACACAGTCCGTGACGAGCGCCAGCACGCCCCGATTCCCGAGTGCGGCGATCTTGCCGAAATCGGTCGGTCGGCCATCCACCGGCGTCAGGTCGAACTTGTAGTCGCCGGTGTGAACGATAAGGCCGGCAGGCGTCGTGATGCCGAACCCGACGGCATCGGGGATCGAGTGGCAAACACGGAACGGCTCGATCGTGAACGCTCCTGCCTCGATCACATCATCGGGCGACATCGGGATCAGGATCGCCTTTTCCAGCAGCCGCCGCTCGCGCAGTTTGACGCTGATCAGTCCGAGCGTCAGCGGTGTGCCGTAGATCGGCGGATTGCCGAGTTCGGTGAGCAGATACGGGAGCGAGCCAATATGGTCTTCATGTCCGTGGGTAATGAAGATGCCGCGTATGCGGTGCAATTTGTCCGCGAGATAGGTGATGTCCGGGATGACGAGGTCTACGCCGAACATCTCTTCTTCCGGAAAACCAACGCCCACATCTACGAGGATGATGTCATCACCATACTCGTAGACGGTCATATTTTTGCCGACTTCGCCCATCCCGCCGAGCGGGATAACGCGCACGCGCTTTTTTGTTGTCTTTGCCAAGGGGAGTATGCCTCCTAATGAGTGAAACGTCCTGCGGCATCATGTTTTCATTACCATCCCAACGCCCGCAGGGCGCGTGTGGGTGGTTTCAAGCCAAGATTAGTAGTTGGTGACAGTAGTCAGTTTGGGAATCGCTGGATCGCGCGATTCGCACAGCAGCCACGGGCATCTTTGTCCCATCTGACTACTGACTACTGTCTACCGACTACTTCGCTCAGAAGAGCGACAACTGTGCGGGCGATTCCTCATCATTCTTCGGCGCGGCCATCGCTTTCGCTTCCTCAAGGAGGGCCGGAATCTTCTTGATATCTTCCTTGACGTGCTCCATGAATGCCGGTTGATGGAGGGCGGCAGCGGGATGAACCATCGGAAAATAAATTCGCCCGTCCGCGCGCTTCGGTTGCCCATGAATCTTCATGATCTTCTCGCCGGGGAAATACCGCGCCATCGAATAGCGCCCAATCGCGACGATCATGCGTGGATTGATGAGCGCGATCTGCCGGTCGAGATAGTTACTCGTGCAGGTGCTGATCTCATCGGGCAATGGGTCCCGATTACCCGGCGGGCGGCATTTGACGAGGTTCGTGATGAACACCTGGCTGCGCTCGATGCCGACGGAGGCGAGGAGATCATTCAACAAGTTTCCGGCGGCCCCGACGAACGGGTGGCCGCGCTGGTCTTCGTGGAAACCGGGCGCTTCGCCGATAAAGAGGATCGGTGCGCCAACAGGACCGTCACCGGGAACCGCCTTCGTGCGCATCTTGCAGAGTTCGCATTTCGTGCAAACGCGTATTTCCTCCGCGATTGCCTCCAATTGCGCCGCGATGTCACCACGCTCCGCTCCGCTCGCCGCCGCTCCGTGTTCCTCCTGCATGCTGCCCAGCCCACCCTCATTTGATCAAACGCCACACCGACCGTTGCTATTCCGCAGCGGAAGAGCACGTATGCAGTATACCACGCTGTTTGTCCGAAACATCAGCGCCGTCGGGCGTACGTACGCGAACGCCCAATCCTTTGCCGCGTCGGCTCACTGCTGTCCGCCTCAGTCGCTGATTCATCATGTTCGACGACCGCTGATGGCGATACGGCGGCAGGAAGCGGCTCGCCATCGAGGATCGCCCGGCCAATCGCGAGCAGCGATTCGACAGTCTCCGGATCGCGCGCCTCGGCATAGATGCGCGCGAGCGGTTCAGTGCCGCTGGTGCGGACGAGCAGCCACCGGCGATCTTCACCGATCAGTTTCACGCCGTCCAGCATGACCGTCTTCATGACGGGCGATCCGGCGAGGTCTATCGCGCCCGTCTCGACCGCTGCAAGCCGGGCGCGCACCACATCCATCGCAGCTACCGCAAGCGGCACGTCCTGACGCCGGTAATGCCATGCGCCCGTGCGGATTTCGACGCCGTAACGCAGCCCGGCGATGTCCGTGCCACGCCGCTGCATCAGGTCGAGGATGTACAAGGCGGCGACAAACGCATCACGCTCCGGCAGATGCGTGCCGAAGGCGAAGCCGCCGCTCTCCTCGCCACCAAGCATTGCCCGGTGCTCGATCATCGCGGGGGCGATGTGCGAATAGCCGATCGGCGTCTCGATCAACGGCACGTTGTAGCGCTCCGCCAGCAAATCCAGCCGGACCGAGCCGTTGACGGAGCGGACAATCGCACCATCGGTGACATCCTCCCGCTCGCCGAGATACATCGCGAGCATCGCAAAGGTATCCTGGCTGCTGACGAACGCACCCGTGTTGTCCACGAGCGCGATGCGGTCGGCATCGCCGTCGAAGGCGATGCCGACATCCGCACCGTGCGCCGTCACCGCCTGCATGAGGGGGCCGACCGTTTCCGCGAGCGGTTCCGGCCCCTTCATACCAGGAAAGGACGGATTGCGCTCCGCGCGAATGGCGATGATCGGCCGCGTGCCGGGGCCGAGGAGTTTTTGTAGCACGCCCGCACCCGAACCGTACATCGCATCCACGACAATCCGGAGGTTGGCGCGCCGGATTGCCTCGATATCCACCAGTTTCCGCACCGCCGACTGATAATTGGCGAGCGGATCAATCGGCATGTATCGCCCGTCAATATATGGCTCGCTGAACGTGATCAGCGGGATTTCTTCGCCACTCAGCCGCCGCGTGTCGGCGTAGGTCTCGATCACCGTCGTCACTGTCCGGTCGGCAGGCGCGCCGACCGCCGTCTTCACCTTGATGCCGTTGTAGATCGCCGGGTTGTGGCTCGCCGTAATCATCACACCCGCCGCCGCTTGCGTGTGCGGTACCGTGAAGGTCACGATAGGTGTGGGCACCGGGCCGTGGTCGCAGTACAGGACGCGCACTTCTTGACCCAGCAACGCCTCCGCGACCGCCTGCGCGAACTGTTCCGACATGAACCGCCGATCGTGCCCGACGACGACGCCCCGCTGCGCTGCGCCCTCGGTCTGCTTCACCCAGTCGGCAATTGCAGCGGCACAAAGGCGTACATTGGCGAGCGTGAAGTCATCGGCGATCACCGCACGCCAGCCATCGGTTCCGAAGCGTATCATCGTCGCGCGGCTCCTTTATCAGGACTGAGGACTGAGCGGGGCAGACACGTTTCGGCTCATGCCGTTCTTCCCCAGTAGTGTAGCGTGCCAGGCGAGGTTTGCGCGAATGGATAGTGCCCGCCGTTCCGTGCTATCGCGGGATGCATCGCCTCATTCCTCGGTCGGTGGGATGATTTCGTCGTCGTCTTCGGTGAGTGCAGCGTCGAGGTCGGCGTTTGTCCAGTCCTCGGCGGCGGCATCGTACGCGACAAGCGATTCCGCGAGCGCCCACCACCCGGCGGCCGCATTTCGGTCGTCCGGCAACGGAAACTGCCCCGGTTCGTCGGCATGATGATGCAGCCACCGCTCGATGATGTGCAGTTCGTCCACATCGTCCTGGGGAATAGTCGGGCCGGGGAACCTCACCGCCGGCCCCTCTCGTACGGAGCCATTGCGATGGAGAGGGGTGTCTTGATTGGGACGCTTCAATGTTCCCTCAAGGCCAGCATCCTCCATCTCGGCTCCCCTCCCCTGCAAGCGGGGGAGGGGTTGGAGGAGGGAGGAATCTTCCATTGCCCGCCGGTAAGCGGCCATCAGCCATTCCGCGACAAAGGCGGCGGGTTCTCCGAACTTCACGCGGCGCTGGGCGGCGATTCGACCGTGAACGACGAGCAGCGCCTCGGTATGCCCCGATTCGGCAGACGGGAGGGCGAGCACGAGGTTGCCGGTTTCGACCTGCCGGGCGAGCGTTTGGTGAATGCTCGCGACGCTCGTGACGGTGCGGAGCGCGTCCCGAAGCCGGGCGGCGTCCTCAAAGTCCAGTCGCTCCGCCGCCGTTTCCAGTTTCGCCTGGAGCCGGTTGCGAATGCCGTCGCTCCGTCCTTCGAGGAACGCCATCGCGTCATCAATAAAGGTAAAATATTCTGCCGGGTCGCCCTGACCGACGCACGGGCCGAGGCACTTGCCCATCCCGAGGCGCGGGCAGGGGTTGCCCCACCTCTTCGGGTTCGAGAAACCGCGCGTACACGTCACGAGCGGCAACACTTCCGCCAGCACATTGACCGTCCGTTCGGCGGCGCTGCGCGAGCGGAAGGGGCCGAAGTAGCGCGCCCCGTCCTCCTTCAGTGTCCGCGCGAGTCGGATGCGCGGCCAGGGCTTTTGCACCTCAATCTTGATGTACGGGTAGAGTGCGTGATTTTTCATTGCCCGGTTGTAGCGCGGTTGGTGGCGGTGGATCATCCGCGATTCGAGGAGCAAGGCTTCCAACTCGCTCCCGACCACCTCGATTTCGATGCGCGCGACCGATTCGAGCAGGCCGTCCATTTTGCGTGTCAAACCGAGGTGCTGCGAGTAATAGGACGAAACGCGGTCGTGCAGATTCTTCGCTTTGCCGACGTAGATTACGCGGCCGTCCTCGTCCTGCATCCGGTAGATACCTGGTGCATGGGGGACGGTGCGCAGCCACGCACGGTCGAGATACGCCTTGCCGCTGCCGACCGCCTCGACGCCGCTCGCGTTGCCGTGCGGCTCGGCGGTCGCCGGGACGGAGAGCGCCTGCATCGCTTCGAGCGTCGGCAGGCCCGCCTGCTTGGCGAGCGGCAACAGGCGATGGAGCGCCTCGGCGGTCAGGCGCGCGTCTCCTTCGGCGCGATGGCGGTGGGTGATCGGCACACCGAGCGTCGTCGCCATCCGTTCGAGATTCGGCTTTTTCAACCCCGGCAGCAGCCGCACGGCGAGCGACAGCGTATCGAGGCGCGGATTGACGAGCGGCGGCTTGCCGATGCGCGACAACTCCGCGTTGACGAAGGAGATGTCGAACCGGACATTGTGGCCGATCACCAGCCGCTCGCCGATGAAGCGCACCAGACTGTCCGCAACGGCGGCGAAGCGCGGCGCGTGCTGCACCATCCCTTCCGTGATGCCCGTCAGTTCGATGATGAATCCGGGCAACCGCTTCTCCGGGTTGAGGAGCGACGTGAAAACATCAATAATTTCGCCATCACGGATTTTCAGCGCGCAGACTTCGATCAACCGCTGTTTGAATGGCCGTAGGCCCGTCGTCTCTACATCGAGGACGATGTATTCGCCGATCCCAACGAGATCGTCCAGCGTCGCGGGGACAGCAGTTTCCTCGACCAGCGCCCAGTGCATGTCCGGTCGGAGGCGAAAGGTCCCCGGTTCATCCAATACGGTGCGGATCAGCGTCCGCCATAGTGCAGGTGGCCCGCCCGAGCCGAAGACATGCCGGATGACGGCATCCTCGTGCGCCGCCCCGCCCTGCGCACGCAGATAGACAAACGTCCGCTGCCGGAGCCATGCGTACTGATCGTCGCCCTCAGTGACGGTTCCTGTCTCTTCCTGGTTATCTATGCGCTCATCATCGGCCATCGGCACACATCGTTTCCTCGGTTAGATGTGAACGTACGTTCTGTCATGACAGCGTATCGCAACGATGCACGCGCGGCAAGCCCGCGCTACAGAATACGCAGGGTGTAGGCTTTGGGCGGGAAACCTACCCCCCGACCCCTTCCGTTCCCCGGCGTGGGAAGGGGTGACTCATCGCAATACCGTGATGTTTACCTAACACCCCGCGCTCAAGGAGGCTCGCTCCCTTCCTCGCAGGAAGGGGCCGGGGGTAGGTTCCCTCAATACCGCAACACGCATGCGGCACCCGCCAGCAGCAGGATCGCACCAATGATGCGACCGGGACTGATCGGGTGGACGAGATAGCCGATCCAGCCAAAATGATCAATCACGACCGACGCGACGAGTTGACCAGCGATCACGCAGGCGACGAGCGCCGCCGAACCCAGCCGAGGCCCGGCGACGACACTGACGACGACATAGAACGCGCCGAGCAGGCCACCGATCCAGATCCACCACGGTGCGTGCACGAACTGCCCACCGCTCGGCCATGCCCGCCGCGTGGCGGCGAAACAAAGCAGGAGTGCCGCCGTCCCGACGACAAATGAGACAAAGGAGGTCCACACCGGCTGCCCCGACACGCGCCGTAACTGCCCATTCACCCCGAACTGCACCGCCACGCCCATCCCAGCCGCAACCGCCAGCAGAAAATACTGTGCCCCCATCTTCATGATATCTCCCCGGTTTCCTCTTCCGTCGTCGTTGTCCACCGTACGGACATGATATACTTCGGCGCAGTGAATGGCACGAACGAAGGAGCATCCGCGCGTGAGCGTCACGGACAAGACAGAGATCGAGGCGACGTTGCAAGCGGCGCCGCCTGTGCAGGTTGAAGAGCGTGTGGCCGCCCTCCGGCAGCAGATTGACCACGCCAATGTCGAGTATTACATCCACGACAATCCGATGCTCGCCGACGCTGAGTACGACGTGCTAATGAATGAACTGCGCGCCGTCGAGGCCGCGTATCCTGCACTTGTCACGCCCGATTCACCGACCCAGCGTGTCGGGACCGCGCCATCGGCGGAGTTCGGCACGGTGACACACCCGGCGCCAATGCTCTCGCTCGGCAATGTCTTTTCGCAAGAGGACCTACACGCGTGGGCGGAACGCGTCTATCGCGTCGCCGGGCGAGGCACGATCATTTTCGATGTCGAGCCGAAGATTGACGGCCTCGCCGTCGCTTTGACGTATACCGACGGCCAGTTCGTGCGCGGCGCGACGCGTGGTGACGGCTTCACGGGCGAAGATGTAACGCCCAATCTCCGCACTGTGCGCACCATCCCGCTCCGACTGCGCGAGGCTGCACCTGGCACGATCGAGGTGCGTGGTGAGGTCTATCTGACGCGCTCCGGCTTTCATCGCCTGAATGAGGAGCGCGAGCGCGATGGACTTGCCACCTTCGCCAACCCGCGCAATGCGGCGGCTGGCTCGCTGCGTCAGCTCGATCCGACGATCACCGCATCGCGCCCGCTCGGCTTCTTCGCCTACGCGGCGGGCTACTGGACTGATGTGGCGGCGATGCCGGTGCGCGCGCAGAGTGCATTGCTCCAACGCCTCCACGACCTCGGCTTCCGCGCTTCGCCACACGCCGTGACGTGCGACACGGTTGACGCGGTGTGGGAACGCTGCCAGCACTGGCACGCGCAGCGCGACGCGCTCGATTTCGAGATTGACGGCGTCGTTATCAAAGTGGACAGCCTCGGCGTGCAGGAGGAACTCGGCAATGTCGCTCGCGAGCCACGCTGGGCGACGGCGTACAAGTTCCCGGCGACGCAAGTCGTGACACGCGTCAACGCAATTACGATTCAGGTTGGCCGCACCGGCAGCCTCAACCCCGTCGCGGAACTCGATCCGGTCAATGTCGCGGGCGTGCTGGTTGCCCGCGCGACGCTGCATAACGCGGATGAGATTCGCCGCAAAGACATTCGTATCGGCGATACGGTGATCGTCCAGCGTGCGGGCGATGTGATCCCGCAAGTCGTCCGTGTCATCGCGGAACGGCGCACCGGCATGGAGCAGGAGTTCCACATGCCGGTACAGTGCCCGGCCTGCGGCGCGCTTGTGGAGCATTTGCCAGATGAGGTGATGGCCTACTGCACGAACATCTCCTGCCCGGCGCAGGTGCGCGAGCGGATCAAGCATTATGTCTCGCGCGGCGCGATGGACATCGAAGGTTTGGGTGAGCGGATCGTGGATCGCTTCGTGGACCTCGGCTTTCTGAATGACGTCGCGGATATCTACCATCTCGAACGCGAGAAACTGCTCGCACTGGAGAAGTTCGGCGAAAAAAGTGTAGACAATCTGCTGCGCTCGATCGCAGGAAGCACAAATCGTCCCTTCGCACGCCTCGTCTTCGGCCTCGGCATCCGCCATGTCGGCGAGCGTTCGGCGGGATTGCTGGCGGACGCGTTCGGGAATATGAATGCGCTGATCGTCGCGTCGGTCGAAGACCTCGGGAAAGTCAATGGCGTCGGCAGCATTGTCGCGCAGAGCATCGTGGACTTCTTTACTGAATCGCGCAATCGCGACTTGGTCGCCAAACTCGCTGTCGCCGGTGTGCGGATGGCCGACGCGCCCCGCGTCGCGCCGACCGGGCCGCAACCGCTCGCCGGGCAGACCTACGTGCTGACCGGGCGGCTGGAAAGTATGTCCCGCCCGCAGGCCGAGGAGCGGCTGAAAGCGCTCGGCGCGCAAACGACCGGCACGGTAACGAAAAAGACGACCGGCGTGATCGTCGGCGCGGAGCCGGGATCGAAAGCGGAGCGGGCCGTCACATTGAACGTGCCTGTTCTCGACGAAGCAGGATTGCTCGCACTATTAGCGAGCAATGAGGCAGGATGAATGGCGTTCCCTCATTGCTCAACAGAAAGGCGTGTGGATTGCCACGCAACGATGAAGCCCGGTTCGCGCCGGGGTACGCGCATCCCGTCCGCGAAGACGATCCGTACCATACTGTGCGGACAATCGGGCGGCTTTGTCAGATGATCCTCGAACTGCGCGATGAATACGAGCGCCGCCCGCGCCCGGACTTGCTCGATCAGATCGAGCAGCGGCTCAATGATCTCGCCAACCAGCATATCGAACTGCGCGAGCGCCGCCATACGCACTCGGAGCAGTAGTCGTGTGACCGAATTAGCGCGGCCCCGGCGTCGCGGTCGTACCGGGTTTGACGAGGGGGATACCCGCCGCACAGAGTGGGCAATCCTCGGGCTGATAGGCGGCGATTTCTTCCGCATTCAGCGCAACGAGCGGCACGTCGAACACGACCTTGCCGCCGGAGCGGTCCCACAAGACACCGATGCCGACAACCGTTACCCTATGCGGGGCGAGCGCCGCCAGCGTTTCGCGCACGCTGCCGCCCGTCGTGAGAATGTCGTCCACGACGAGCACGCGCGCGCCGGGTGCGAAGGTCGTCCCGCGCCGGAAGGCGCGACCTGTGGCTCCTTCGCGCTCCGCGTATGCCGCCGCGACACCGAGCTGGCGTGCTGTCTCGAAAGCGAGCAGGATACCGCCCGTCGTCGGCCCGGCAACGACATCCACCTGTGCGTTGGCGAAGGCGCGCGCGAATCCACCGCAGATCTGCTGCGTCGCGCGTGGGTTGCGGAGGAGATCGAATTTCTCGACATACGTGTCGCCGTGTAGCCCGGACGAATACAGGAAATGGCCCGCCTTGATCGCTCCGGCTTCCCGCAGCACCTCGCCTGCCGTCGGTTCGCGCATGCCCGTTTCCTCCTCCGTCACTTGAGCCGCCAGACGGCCGTCCGTGATTCATAGAGCGCGAACCCGACGCGCTGATGCATCGCCAACGACGCCACATTGGCCCGATGAATACCGGCGAGGATCGCTGACGCACCCGCCGCGCACCCCCATTCGTGCAGCGCCTGATACAACGTCGTCGCGACACCGCGCCGGTGCTGATCCGGGTGGACGGAGATGTCCTCGACCCAGGCCGCGAGGGGTTCGAGATCGAAATGCCGGAGCGGCTGCGCCAGCACGTACCCGACGATCACCCCGCCTTCGTCCGCGACGAACGAGCAGTCGGTTTGCAGGTAGAACGCGAATGCAGCGGGCGTGATTGCGCGCTGCTCCTCCCGCCGCTCCGCAGTCGCGCGATCCCAATCGAAGCCAAGAAACGTGCGGGCGCTGTAGCGCATCACTGCATCATCGAGCGCGCGTAGCGGTTCGTAATCGCCGGATCGGATGCGCCGGACGGTGATCGGTATCGCCACGTTCAGGCTGTCCCGATGCCATGCTGCGCGAAGACGGCCTGCACATCCGGCGATGTTGCCCACTCCAGTGGCGTTTTCCCGTTGTAATCCCGAACCGTTGTGTCCGCGCCATTGGCGAGCAGGATGTCCACCACGTC
Organism: Thermomicrobiales bacterium; assembly: GCA_038238655.1. Taxonomy (GTDB): domain Bacteria; phylum Chloroflexota; class Chloroflexia; order Thermomicrobiales; family JALYUS01; genus JALYUS01. The sequence goes on from JBBSFO010000109.1 coordinate 10,352, forward strand.
GGCGTAGCCGCGCCGCGCCGCGCCATGCAACGGCGATGTCTGGAATGGCGGGCGAGACATCGCGTTGACGTCCGCGCCCCGCTCAAGGAGTAGTTTCGCGAGCGCTCCATCGGTGACAAAACTGAGAATCGGGATATTGTGGATACCCGGCACTTGCACGCGGCTCGGATCACCGTCCAGTAGCGCGACAACGCGATCGCGATCGCCGATAAACGTCGCAGTATACAGGTCATGTTGCGCGCCGTGCTGGAGGAGCAATTCGGCGATAGCGCGGTTGTGCGTGTGCGATGCAGCGCCGAGCGGTGTCTCGCCGCCGAAGTCGTCGCCGACGCCGGGTGCGTTGATTAACTCCGGTCGCTGCTCCACAAGATCGCGCGCCTTCGCCAGATTGCCATGTGAGGCAAGGACGAGCGCGTTGCGTTCCATGATGTCAGGATCAGCTGTTTGTGCCATTCGTCTCCCCTCCCGTGGGGGGGGGGGGGGGGGGGGGGGGCCGCCCCCCCGCGGAGAAAAACATCCCCCCAGCACCCCAACCCCGCGGGCGCGCGGCGCCGGGGGGGGCGGCCCGCCGGC
>JBBSFO010000110.1:0-10873 GCA_038238655.1 Thermomicrobiales bacterium
CGTGCCTTTTTCCGCCCTTTGCGATAAATCGCCAAAGGAACGTCACAGCGCCCAGCTTCGGCTAGTCCTCCGCCACGGTGATTTTGACGATTCTCCTCGTCTGGTGGTAAGGATACCGCATCGCGAAGGAGGCGACGATGCGGAAGAAGGTCTATGTCATCGAACTGACAGACGACGAGCGACAGGAGCTTTCCTCGCTCATCCATGCGGGCATGGCACGCGCCCGGATGGTCAATCGGGCGCAGATTCTCCTGCACGCGGATGAAGGGACGCCAGACCCGGAGATTGCCGCTGCCCTGCATACGAGTGAGAGTACGGTCGGGCGCATTCGCAAGCGGTTCGTCGAAGATGGTCTGCACGGCGCATTGCATGAGGTCGTCCGCCCCGGTGGTGCGCGCAAGTTGAATGGCGCGCAGGAAGCCCATCTCGTCGCGCTCGCCTGTAGCGATCCGCCGCACGGACGCGGGGAATGGACGATGCAGTTACTCGCGGATCGGTTGGTGACGCTCGGTATCGTCGGGTCCATCTCGGATGAGACGGTGCGGCGCACGCTGAAAAGGGGGGCGTTAAACCCTGGCAACACAAACAGTGGTGCATCCCGACGGTGAGTGCGGAGTACGTCTGTTGCATGGAGGATGTGCTGCATCTCTATGCCGCGCCGCACGATCCGGCCCGTCCGGTCGTCTGCTTCGACGAGTTGCCCTATCAACTGCTGGACGACCGCCGCCCGCCGCTGCCACGCGCGCCGGGGGTGCCGGTGCGCGACGACTACGAATACGTGCGGCGGGGGACATGCAACCTGTTCGGGTGCTTCGAGCCGCACGCGGGACGGCGACAGATCGTCGTCACCGAACGGCGCACCAAGGAAGACTTTGCCGAGGCGATGCGGGTGCTCGTGGACGAGTGGTATCCCGAGGCAGCGGTGGTGCGGGTCGTGCTGGACAACCTCAATACGCACACCGGTGCGGCGTTGTACGAAGCGTTTGCGCCCGCCGAAGCCCGCCGGATACTGGAACGGTTGGAGTGGCACTACACGCCGAAGCACGGCAGTTGGCTCAATCAGATGGAGATCGAATGGTCGGTGCTCACGCGACAGTGCGTGGATCGGCGGATCGGGGACGCAGCGACGCTGGCGCGCGAAGTCGCGGCATGGCAAGCGCCGCGCAATGCCGCGCGGGTCACAGTGGATTGGCGCTTTGGGGTACCGGAGGCGCGCACGACATTAGCACGCCTCTATCCCATCATATCTCCTGTGGCGGAGGACTAGGTTAATCGCCCGGCAGGTACATCGCGTAGCCGCCCGTGACGAGCAGCGTTTGCCCTGTCGTGTACGCACTCTCCGGCAAACAGAAGAAACGGACGGCGGCGGCGATGTCCTCCGCCGTGCCAACACGCCCGAGCGGGATCCATTGTTCGGCCTGCGCGCGCCATCGCTCCTCGTCGCGTGGCGCGCCGGGCCGCTCGGCCATGTTGCCGGGGGCGACGCAGTTGACAGAAATACCGTATGGCCCGAGTTCGTAGGCCATGTTACGCGTCGTCGCCTCGATGGCGGCCTTCGCCGCGTTGTAGACGAGCCGGTCGCGGTGATTGTAGTGCGCGCCGATCGTCGAGATGTTGACGATCCGGCCCCGGATACCGCGCGCGATCATCTTCCTGGCTGCGTGCTGACTGAGCACAAAGGTCGCCCGCCAGTTCGCGTTCATCGTCCATTCCGCGCCCGCGTCGGAAACATCCCAGAAGTTGCCCCGGCTCCCGCGCGAGCCACCCGCATTGTTGACGAGAATGTCGAGCTGCGGCACCTGCCCCAGCACCTCCGTCCCGAGTCGGTGCATCTCCTCGACACGCGACAGGTCCGCGACCATCCCCCACGCTTCGACGCCATGTCGCCGCATGATTGCCACGGCAGGCTCGATCAACTCTTCTTCCATGCCATGCACGACGATGTTCGCTCCTTCTTGCGCGAGCCATGCGGCGGTCGTCTGTCCCAGCCCCTTCGTGCTCCCCGTGACCAGCGCCCATTTCCCGGCCAGTCGGCCTTCGGCTCTCGTTTCGTCCATCATTTCCTCCACGCGCGAATAGACCATCAATCCTCGCCGCCGCAAGCGTGCGACCATTCGCGAGGATCGGCAAGGCCTATCTGGTAGCATACGCAGTCGAGATGAGTCACACCGTCGTCATCGAGGATGCGCGGAGGGCGACAGATTGGCAAAAGAGACGGCAACGGCACGCGACGCAGACGGTGAGCAGGGTGGTGATCCGCTCGATCAGCGGCCAACGCCGGGCCCGCGTTTCGCCGCGCACTTCAAAGTCCGGCACTACGAAATGGACGCCCTCGGCCACGTCAACAACGCGGTCTACCTGCATTATCTGGAGCAGGCGGCGTACGAGCACTCGGCGGCTGCCGGGTTCTCGGACGAGCGGACGCGGGCGCTCGGCGGCATCTGGATCGTCCGCAAACACGAGATCGAGTATCTCCGCCCCGCGACAGCGGGCGATGTGCTGCAAGTCGTGACGTGGGCCGTCGAATTCAAGGGCGCGCGGGCCTACCGCGATTACGCGATCTTTCGCTGCGAAGACCAGTCAAGCGATCCGCACGGCCTCCCCGCCGACACATTCCTCCCGCCCGATCAGGAGTTGCCCGCCGATCCGCTCGTGCGTGCCCGAACGCTCTGGGTCTGGGCCGACCTCGCCACCGCCCGCCCCCGCCGCATCCCCGCCGTGCTCTACCCGGCCTTCTTCGGCACCGTTGAAACCGATTGAACCGCAGAGACGCAGAGGACGCAGAGAAATAAGAAGAAGGGGGATTAGACAATTCTCTTTCCTCTTTGCGCTTTCTGCGTTCTCTGCGCCTCTGCGGTTCAATCGGTTTCAACCCTACGACGCGAGCGGACGGCGGCGGCGAGTTCTTCAAGGACGGGGACAGTCATTTCCCAGCCCATGCAGGCATCGGTGATGCTTTGGCCATAGACGAGGTGCGAGCGATCCACCAAATCCTGCCGACCATCCACAAGGAAACTCTCCAGCATCATGCCAATGATGCCGGTCTCGCCCTCGGCGATTTGCGCGGCAATCGTCCGGGCGGCGACAGGCTGGCGGCGGTAATCCTTCTCGCTGTTGCCGTGGCTCGTATCAATCATCACGCGCGGCAGGAGGCGTGCGTCGCGCAGGCTCGCCAGCGTCTTCTGGACACTCTCGGCGTCATAGTTGATGCCGCTCCGCCCGCCGCGCAAGATGACGTGACAGTCCGGGTTGCCGTAGGTCGCGACGATGCCCGCCAGCCCCTGCTCGGTGACGCCGAGGAAGCGATGCGGATATGCTGCCGCGTGGAGGGCGTCAATGGCCATCTGCACGCCGCCACCCGTGCCGTTCTTGAAACCGACCGGCATCGAAAGGCCCGATGCCAACTCACGATGAACCTGGCTTTCCGTCGTGCGTGCCCCGATTGCGCCCCAGGTAACGACATCAGCGAAGAATTGCGGCAGAATTGGATCGAGGAATTCGCAGCCGACGGGCAGGCCGAGCGCGACGAGATCGAGCAGCAACCGCCGGGCGAGGCGCAGCCCTTCATTGACCGCGAAACTGCCGTCGAGACGCGGATCGTTGATCAGCCCCTTCCAACCGACGGTCGTGCGCGGCTTCTCGAAGTAGACGCGCATAACGACGCAGAGATCCGCAGCGAATGCGTCCGCGAGCGGTTTCAATCGCTGTGCGTACTCCAACCCAGCGTCGCAGTCGTGGATCGAACAGGGGCCGACGATCACCACAAGCCGGTCATCCTCACCGCGCAGGATGCGGCTGACCTCCTCACGGGCGCTGCTAACCGTTTCGGCGCCATCGGCGGTCAGCGGCAACTCTTCGAGCAGGATCGCGGGGGGCACGAGCGGACGGATGCTCTCGATGCGCAGATCGCGCGTGCGGAGCGGCCCCGGCGTATCGCGGCGTACCACCATCGCCACGCCGGGCATCCCCGCCAGCATCTCCTTGTGTTCGAGCGAGATTTCGCCCGACACTTCGATCACCGTATGGCCGGCGTCGGTGTACGCCTGGGCATCAAGCCCCGCCACATGCGCCCGGTCGCAAACCGCTTCGATCTCCCCATGCGCCGCCCCACTTCGCATCACTACCAACATCGCCCCTCGGCCTTCCCTTGTTCCGACCTGTTATTCCTGTCCGCCAAACCGACCTCAGTAGGTCAACAACAGCCGGTCTTTAACAACTTCACCTTCCAGCGTCGCCCCACTCATCTGAAAACGCCGGAGCATCGAACGCCCGCAATTTACGGCAACCTCATGCGCAAACAAACCTTCTGGGATAGGAATATCACAAAGCATGTTCCCTGAACGCTTCGTACCGTCAATACTCAACGCCACGGACACGCCACGCTCTTTACAACGCGCAATCGCACGGAGCAGACGGGGAAGGCTGAATCTCTGTGCGCCGTAAACAATTGACTGGCTATATGAATAGGGCGGATCACAATACACCACGTCACCAGCCCGAGTCGTTTCCATGATCGGTTCGAAGTCGCTGTTGAGAAACCGCGCACTCTTTGTACGCTCATGCCAGAGATCAACGCGTCGGCTGAACGAATCGGGAGAAATCGGGCTATGGACGCCTATCGGTGTGCTCATATAGCCGTCGGCCTGTCGGAAGCGCACGACACCCCCGTAGCACGACCGACTGAGGAAGAGGAGATCGGCCCCATTTGGTCGCGCGTTGTATGATGCTTTGATTCGCTCGTACATCGCTACTCGATCATCGGACTGAAAGATGGAATACCGATCCGCGTACCACATCTTCAGGAGCTCAGGCGTTGATGAAAGCGTCTGCCAAATTTCGACAAGAGGCACGAGCGTGTCCGATGCCACGGCATCACGCGGAGCGAGCGTCGCGAGTACCGCCCCACTCCCAAGGAAAGGCTCGAAATACGTGCCAAATGTCGCGGGTAGGTAGTTCGCGATCTCGTACGCGAAGCGCTGCTTGTTTCCGATCCACTTCAGCAATTGCGTCCGAAAGGGCGAGATTCGGGAAATAAGAGGTGCGTCCATCTCAGTCTGACTCTCGAAAAGCGCCAATTGCATACCGCCCCCACATGAAAACCATCACACGATACACATGCAGCATATCCGATTATGGAATCTGACGCGATCCGCCGTACGCTATCGTACATGAGCGTACGTACCCTTAGCAAAACCCGCCTCACGCACGAGCAGGCCGCTTTCCTCACGCTACTCAGAGAGATACGGCAAGAGGCGGGGTTGCGTCAACGCGACCTCGCCGAGCGGATCGGCCTCCCTCAGTCATTCATTAGCAAGTGCGAGTCAGGAGAGCGACGCCTCGATATCGTCGAATTGCGCGCATTCTGCGCGGCGCTCGGTGTATCGCTATCAGATTTTGTAGACCGTCTGGAAAAGAAAATCGCGGAGAGTGCGTCATGAAACCCGATCCGCGATTTAAGAATCTCGACAAGGCATTCTGGGCCAACGTCCGAACGATCAGCGAAACGGGCGGCTACACGGTGCCCCGCGAAAGCCGCGTCAAGTCCCATACACTCAATGAAATGCAGGCGGCGATGATTGCGGTCGGCCTGCAAGTCAGCCATCTTGTCACGAGCGACGACAAGCCGACCGCAATCGCGCGTAATTTGGAAGCCTACCTGAGTTACCGCGCAGAGATATTGAACAGTGTCGTCAAGGCGAATCTCATGAACGCCGAACGCGCGAAGGCCGCATATGGGGAGGTAAAAGCGCGATTTACCCCGATACGACCGGTACCGTTGAATAAACAGAAGAAAGAGAAACGCGTCCCAGCGTATCTCACGGGGATCGTCAATGGTATTGTTGAGGCCAGCATTGGCATGCTTGAGTGCCAATACGATCCGCAGAAGTTGACGAGTTTCACGCGCGATGGCGCACCGCTCCGAACTCTCGGTCGCCGGGTAGATGGTTGTTTTTCCCATATCGTTAATCCAGTCGCCTTATGGGAGATCAAGGAGTATTATTACACCACGACCTTCGGCAGTCGAATCGCGGACGGTGTCTACGAGACGCTCCTTGACGGAATGGAACTCGAAGAATTGCGCGAGCATGAAGGAATAGAAACGCAGCATCTCCTCGTCGTGGATGCGTACGATACATGGTGGAGCTCGGGAGGGCGACCGTATCTTTGTCGCATCATTGATATGCTTCACATGGGGTATGTTGACGAGGTTCTTTTCGGGTATGAAACCGTCGAACGCTTGCCAGAACTCGTCCGGGAATGGGTGGAAATGTACTATGCGCGGGAGGCGGGAGCCTTGCGGTAACGTTCGTTCACCGATAAGGAATACCTGTTGCTCATTGCGTGTACGCTATGCCGTTGCGTGCGGCCCAAATGTCCGTGCCACAAAGGATATAATATAGTCTCCCATTGGGAGAGTGAGCAACATCAGCGGTACAGCATGGCCGCATGGCCCTGTTCTTGCGACGATGATCCGGTTGATTGGTTCACGGCGAATGGGTTCACCGCTGCATTGGTGGAGCGAGGCGATGGACGGAGCGCATGCACGTAGTCACACGGGCGATTGAGTATGTGAACATGGGCGATCACCGCGCCGAGTTGGTCGCGGCGATTGAGCGTCATCTCCTGCTCGTCGGCATCGCGCTCGGCATTGGCATTCTCGTCTGTGTGCCGCTCGGCACGATCACGGCACGATCGCGCGTTGCGTCCGCGACGGTGATCAACGGCTTCAACGCGCTCCGCGTCATCCCCAGTCTGGCGATCCTGTTTCTCGCCCTCCCGTATTTCGGGTTATCGCTGAAGTCTGCCGTGCTGGCATTGACGATCCTTGCGCTCCCGCCAATTCTAATCAATACCGATGCCGCGTTTCGCAACATTGACCCGGCGATCCGCGAGGCGGCGTACGGCATGGGCATGGCGAGAAGGGAGGTCCTGCGGCGCGTCGAGTTTCCCTTGGCCGCACCCGTCATTATCGCGGGCATCCGCACGGCGGCCGTCGAGGTGATCGCTAGCGCGACGCTCGCGGCCTTTATTGGGGGAGGCGGTCTCGGCATCTACATCACCCGTGGGTTTTCGCTCTACGACAACGCCATCCTACTTGTTGGGGCGGTGCCCGTCGCGCTGCTCGCGCTCATCGCCGAAATCGGAATGAGCGGCCTGCAACGCGCGTTACAACCGCCGAGCCATTGATCGCGCCCGCGGTGGGCGCACGCTGATTTCGAGGAGGGTTCCCACCATGATTGGTACGACCGACACCGATATCCGACGGCTTTCCCGCCGCACGCTGCTCACCGGCTTCGCGGCGGTGGCGGGCGCGGCCTTGCTCGCCGCCTGCGGCGGTAGCAAGGCGACCGATACCCCTAAACCCGCTGGCACGACCGCCACGGGTGCTGCCACCAGCGCCAGTGGGGCCGCCACCACGGCCAGCGGCCAGGTTGGGGGTGCGACCACCGCTCCGACCACCGCCGCCAGCAGTGCCGCCGCTACCACCCGCCCGGCAGGCAGCACGACGGCGGGCAGCACCACTGCTCCCGCGAGCACCACTGCCCCCGCTGCCACCACCGCCCCTGCCAGTACTACCGCCGCTGCGAGCAGCGTCACCACCGGTGCCAGCGGCACGACCGCTGCCGGTTCCGCCACCACTGGCACGTTCGCGGGTACGATCAAGATCGGCTCTAAGGACTTCACCGAGGAGTTCATCGTCGGCAACATGTACGCCCTGCTGATCGAGGCGGCAGGCGGAAAAGTGGACCGCAAGCTCAACCTCGGTGGCACCCCGGTCTGCCAGGCGGCAATGGAGAAGGGCGATCTCGACCTCTATCCCGAGTACACCGGCACGGGACTGCTGACCGTGCTCAAGCTCCCCTCCAATACCGATGCGAAGATGGTTTACGATCAGGTGGCGAAGGGGTACAAGGAGAAGTACAACTTCGTCTGGCTCGATCCGGCACCGATGAACGACACGCAGGCCCTGGCGATGACGGCGGCAGGCTCGACGAAGTTTGGGGTGACGAAGATATCAGACATCGTGGGCAAGGCAGACCAGTTGACGATGATCGGGCCGCCGGAGTTCGAGCAGCGGGAGGACGGGTTGCCGGGGATCATGAAGGCGTACGGGGCATTCAAGCTGAAGAAGTACATCGGGGTGGACCCGGGGCTGAAGTACAAGGGACTGATTGACGGACAAGCGGACATCGCGGTGGCGTTCAGCACGGACGGGGACATCGCGGTGAACAAGCTGGTGGTGTTGCAGGACGACAAAAAGCTGTTCCCGGTCTACCAGATCACGCCGGTGGTGACGCAGAAGGCGCTGGATGCGAGTCCGGGGATTCGTGGGGTGTTGAACCGGGTAGCGCCGTTGTTGACGGATGCGGTGATGAGCATGCTGAACTACGAGGTGGATGGGAAGAAGCGAGAGCCAGCAGATGTGGCGAAGGAGTTCCTGACGGCGCAGGGATTGTTGAAGAAGTAGGTGGGAGGTTCCCCCTCCCCGTTCCCCTCTCCCACCGCAGCGGGGGAGGGGAACGCGATCTGTAGAGCGTGATGCTCGTTGACATTGTTCGACGCCTTACGAAGAGACCCCCTCTCCCACCGCAGCGGGGGAGGGGCTGGGGGAGGGGGCCAACCCCGTGCGGGCAATCTCTTTCGACCATGTATCCAAGCGGTTTTCCGGCGCGTCGCGCCCGGCGGTAAACGAATGCAGCCTCGAAGTTGAGGCGGGATCGTTTGTCTGCCTCGTTGGGCCATCGGGATGCGGCAAGACGACGCTCCTAAAGATGGTCAACCGCCTTTACGAACCAACGGGCGGCAAAATTTTCATTGGCGATACGGAAATCCGTCAATTGCCGGTGACAGAATTGCGGCGTAAGATCGGCTACGTCATTCAGCAGGTCGGCTTGTTCCCGCACATGACGGTAGCGAAAAATATCGCTGTCGTTCCACAACTGCTTGGTTGGAAGCGTGAGAAGATCGCCGCCCGCACGGACGAACTGCTCGCCTTGATTGGCCTGCCGCCAGAGGAATATCGGAGCCGCTACCCGGCGCAACTCTCCGGCGGGCAGCAACAGCGCGTCGGTCTGGCGCGCGCCCTCGCGGCAGATCCCGGCCTGATGCTGATGGACGAGCCGTTCGGCGCGATTGACGCAATTACCCGCACCGGCTTACAGGACGAGATGGCCCGCCTCCAGCGGACGCTCAAAAAGACGATCCTCTTCGTCACGCACGATGTCGAGGAGGCGCTACGGCTCGGCGATCTGATCGTCGTGATGCGGGATGGCAGGATCGTTCAGTCCGGGACGCCGCTCAGTGTACTGACCCAGCCCGCCGACGCATTCGTACACGACCTGCTCGGTGCGGACGACATGGTACGACAGTTGGGTTTGCTTCGCGTCGAGGAAACGATGGAGGCAGTGCCAGATGGCGTGCGCCGCAGTGATGGCCCGACGATCGGGCGTGACGACGACCTGCGCCGTGCGCTCTCGCTCCTGCTCCGCAGCAACGCGGACACCTTGACGGTGATGGAAGGCGAAACGGCGGTCGGCACGCTGACGCTCGACCAGATCCACCGCGCGATACTGGCGGAAAAGACCGATGCAGTACATCATTGACAACCCCGATATCGTCCGAGATTTGCTGCTCCGGCATCTCCAGATCACGGCGATCTCGCTCGGCATCGCGCTGGCGATTGCCTTGCCACTCGGCTTGCTGGTCAACCGCTATCGCTGGCTCGCCGTACCGGTTGTCGGAACACTCGGCATCCTGTACACGATCCCCAGTCTCGCGCTGATCATCCTGCTCATCCCCGCCTTCGGGCTTGGCTCGAAATCGGTAATTATCGCCCTGATCATCTACGCGCAGATCATCCTCGTGCGCAATATCCTCGTCGGCCTGCAGTCCGTCAGCCCGGCGATGCTTGAAGCGGCCCGGGGGATGGGCATGAACGCGTGGCAGACGTGGTGGCGCGTGCAGTTCCCGCTCGCCCTGCCGATTATGCTGGCGGGGCTACGGATCGCGGCAGTCGTCGTCATCGGCATCGCCACGATCGGCGCGAAGTTCGGCGCGGGCGGGCTGGGCCGGTTGCTCTTCGACGGCATCTCCGGCAACCGCTACGACAAAATCTGGGCGGGGGCGATCACCGTCTCCACGCTCGCCTTCGCGATTAATGGGTTGCTCTTACTCCTCGAACGTATCTGCGATCCCGCCCGCCGCGCCCGCATGCCCCGCCGCCAGCGCGCTGTGCGCGATGTCACCGAGGGGCTCACGCCGATCCCCGGATAGTCGGTCGCGCGGGCTTTCCAGCCTGCGTTACTCTCCCTGAATCTTCCAGCTCCAGACCTCGGACCCGGAATATCCCGCCTGACCACGCGTTGAGAACGACACGGAACAACGCAACAAGGAGGACAGGATGCAGATTGACACGACTACAGATTTCGGCAAGCGCGTCGAGCGACGATTGCGCGAGGAACAGATTATCTGGCTCACGACGGCGGGTCAGGATGGGGCGCCGCAGCCCAGCCCGGTCTGGTTTTTCTGGGAGGGCGAAACGGCCCTGATTTTCAGCAAGCCGAACACGCCGAAGGTTCGCAATATCGGACGGAACGCGAGGGTTTCGCTCCATTTCGACGGCGACGGGCGGGGCGGCAACATCATCGTCCTCACCGGCGAGGCACGGATCGTTGAACCGGCGCCGACCCTGACCGAGATTCCCGCATACCTAACAAAGTATGCCGATGGCATTAAAGGAATCGGCATGACGCCCGAGCAGATGGCCAAAGAATTCTCGCAGGCAATCCGCGTCACGCCCACGAACGTACGCGGGCACTAGCCCCCCAACCCCTCCCGATGCGGAAGAGAGCGGGAACGCGCATCATCGCGA